>JAKALI010000905.1 GCA_021813195.1 Pseudomonadota bacterium | reverse complement strand
AGCATCAACCGAGTAACCCAGTCTTAGACGGAGGTCCTTTCCATGCGTACGTTCAAATCAATCGCCGTAGCCGCAGCGCTCAGCCTTGCTGTCGGCATGCTGCCGGTGGCGGCACACGCCGAAAAAGTCATCAAGCTCGCCCACCTGAACAAGAACGACCCGTTCGATAACGGTTCTGCCGCGATGGCGACGGTGTTCAAGTCGCTGGTCGAAGCCGGGACCAACGGCTCGGTCAAAGTGCAGATATTCCCGGACGGACAACTGGGCAAAGACAATGAAGTGGTGCAGCAGGTCAAGTCTGGGGTGGTGCAGTCCACGATCGCGAGCGTCGGCGGCATCGCTTCGGTGTACCCGATGATAGGCGTGCTCGACGTGCCTTTTGTCTATCCCAATATCGCCGTGACCTACGACGTATTCGACGGTCCGTTCGGCAAGCATCTGGCGGCCGACATCAGCAAGAAAACCGGGCTCGACGTGCTCGGCTTCGGCGATTCCGGCGGATTCTTCGCCTTCACCAACTCCAAGCATCCGATCAAGACGCCGGAAGACATGAAAGGTCTGAAAATTCGCACCATGGGGCTGGACTCGCACAAGGCGGTGGTCAGCAGCCTCGGCGGACAGCCGGTGGCGATCAACTGGGCGGAGGTGTACACCTCACTGCAGACGGGCGTCGCCGACGGCGAGATGAATCCGATACCGATCATCAAGTTCGCCAAGTTCGACGAGGTGCAGAAGTATTTGACGCTGACCAATCATCTATTCACGCCCTATGTATGGGTGATCAACAAGCAGTTTTATGATGGTTTGTCGGCACAGGAGAAATCGGTCGTGAACGCTGCCGCACGCTCGGCGATCGTCGCCTGCCGCGGCATCAATCGCATTATCGAGGCGTCCGACCGCGGCTTGCCGGCGCTGGCGCAAAAAATGCAGATTTACTCGCCCACGCCGGCGGAAATCGCCAAGTTCCGCGCGCTGGCGCAGCCGGCGGTTACGGCTCAGATCGCGAAGAGCTACGGCAAGGACGGCGAAGCCATGCTGAAGGAATTCGAGGCGGCAATCGCCAAGGCCTCGAAGAACTGAGGCGGATTTCGATGCTCGCAGCACCGCCCTGGCTTTGCGGCCCGGGCGGGCAGAGCATGGCTATGCGTTGAAGGCGTGCACATGAAATGGTTCTACCGTTGTCACAGCTGCGGAGCGAGGTACGACATCGTCCCCGGCAGATATCTGTGCGATTCCTGTGCCAGGCGGCAGAACAAGGACCGGCCGCTTGAAGGTGTGCTCGAAGCACAATGGGAAGGCGAACCCGATCCCGGCACCGTTCCGCTACCGGTCGAGCAGGAATGGTTTCCGCCGATTCCCGTCGGCAACACGCCGCTGTGGTCGCCCGTGCGCCTCAGGGAAGAATTCGGCGCGCCCAATTTGTGGATCAAGGACGATACCTGCAATCCTTCGGGCTCGTTCAAGGATCGGGCATCGTACTTGGTCGCGGCCTTCGCCAGAAAGCATGGAGTCAAGGAAATCGTTCTGGCGTCCACGGGCAATGCAGCATCGAGCATGGCTGCGGTGGGCGCAGCGGCGGGCCTGCGCATCAAGGTATTCCTTCCCGCCAATGCCCCGCGCGCCAAACGCATTCAGGTCCTGCAGTACGGTGCCGAGCTCATTCCCGTGGACGGGACCTACGATCAGGCGTACGAGCTATCGCTCGAATATTCGGACTGCACGGGTTCGCTTTCGCGCAATACTGCCTACAACCCCCTTACCATCGAAGGAAAGAAAACCGTTGCATTCGAGATCGTCGCAGACCTGGTCAAAGCCGAAGCTGGCGCGCCTGACCACCTATTCGTCCCGGCGGGAGATGGCGTCATCCTTGCGGGCGTGTACCGTGGATTCGAAAACCTTCTCGATATGGGCAGAATACGGAACATGCCGACCATCTGGGCCTGCCAGGCGGAAGGATCGAGCGCTATCGCGCGCGCATTCGCTTCCTCTGATTCAGCCAGCGATGCCTTTGGCGACCCCATGGAGTCGAATACCATCGCGGATTCAATCGCCGTCGATATTCCCCGCAACGGATTGTACGCACTGGCCAAACTCAGGAAATATGGCGGCAAGACGGTTGTCGTGTCCGACGCCGAGATTCTTTGCGCCCAGAAAAAGCTCTCTTCGACGTCGGGGCTATTTGCCGAACCGTCTTCGAGCGCCGCCTTCGCCGGCTGGCTCAAGGCGCGGGAATCCGTGCCTGCGGCGCAAACATGCATATTGCTCATCACCGGCTCCGGTTTGAAGGACATCAAAGCCGCGGCGCTGGGATTGGGACTGGAAGATTGAAATTAACTGGAGACTTACGATGATCGACCTGCAAATCAACGAAGCACAGCGCAAGAAGAACATCCAACGCTGCAGGGAAAAGGGCATCGTCCTCCCCACTTACGCGCAGATGCGCGACCCGGCAAAGATTCCCGATACAGTAAAAAAGGAACTGGCGGGAATCGGCCTGTGGGACGTGCATCCGAGGAACCTGTTTCGCATCAACTGGCATAACGAGCCGGTCGAAAGAGGGGGTGGATTCGGCGGCGTCAATTTCGTGGAACTTCCGCGCGCGA
>JAKALI010000904.1 GCA_021813195.1 Pseudomonadota bacterium | reverse complement strand
CCAGGTCGTGAAGTAGACAAGACCGGAGGCCGCGTTATTGTAAGACGCGGTGAACGTCTTGTTGCTGCCGGCGCTGATATTGCCCATCGACGTGATCGGCAGCGACGTGTAGAGCGTCACGCCGTTCGTGTTGCTGTCGGCGGTCATCCTGACGTTGTAGGCCGTCACGCTGCCGGAGTTCGTCACGCGGAAGGTGGCCAACGCGGTGGTTCGAAGGCATGGCAAGCCGTGGCGGATTCACGTCGAGCTCGCCCGTGACTTCCTTGCGGTAGCGGGCGATGAAGGGTACGGTGGCGCCTTCGTCGAGCAATTGTACCGTACTGACGACTTGTTGCGGGCGGACGCCGAGTTCAAGAGCGATGCGTTGTTCGATGGCGGGCAGCATGGGGACGACCGGAAGGGCGAAGGGCGCGAACTCTACCGGCGGGAGTCCGCGCTTACAAGACTTGACGTGGGACGAATATGCGCATCCAGATGGAAAATGTCGACATGGCAATGCGCCCATAAGCTTAAAATATATGTCCAAAGTAACAGGTTGGACTTGGCGTCGTTGCATGAAGCCGGCGTCGGATAACGTGACGTCGCAGGATCGAACGATCGCTCGGCCACGGCAACTCGGAGATTCCCCGAATGGACGAAACAGCCGCCATGAATCCGCTGCTGCTGATCGTGGACGACATGCCGGAGAACCTGAGCGTGCTGGGCGGCCTGTTGCGGGACGCCGGCTATCGGGTGAAGGTGGCGACTTCGGGCAGCGCGGCGTTGCGCTACGCCGCGCAGGAACCGCATCCCGACCTCGTGCTGCTGGATGTGATGATGCCGGGCATGGACGGCTACGAAGTTCTCGGGCGCCTGCGCCAAGATCCGGCCACGCGAGGCATTCCGGTCATCTTTCTCACGGCGCTGGACGAGGACCGCGACGAAGAGCGCGGATTCGAAAGCGGCGCCGCCGACTACATTGCCAAGCCCATCAAGCCGGTCGTGGTCCTGGCGCGGGTGCGCAGCCAACTGCTGGTCAAGCGGGCAAGCGACTGGCTGCGCGACCAGAACGCAGCCCTCGAAGGCGAGGTGGCGCGGCGCATGGCGGAGAACGAACAGATCCAGGCGGTGAGCATCCGCGCGCTGGCGCACCTCGCCGAAATCCGCGACCCGGAGACCGGCAACCACATTCTGCGCACGCAGAATTAGGCTGTTCACGGATTTCCTACGGTAGACAAGCGTGCTGACGGTGATGCGGTCGGCATGCGGTTATAGAGGAACGATGGCGTGTCGGAGATGTTGAGCTGGAATATCTTGAGTTTGAGATACGCCATGTCGCGGAAGCCGCGAGCGCGGCGACGTAGCAGCGCGATAGACACGTTGCCGGCCTCCAGCCGGGAGGTCGTGATCGGATGATCCGCGTAGGCGCAGATGCCGGTGCGGTGCGACTGCAAGGTCTTCACGAACTTCGCCAATCCGTTGATCTTTGCCGCCTTGGCCATGCCGCACCAATCATCGAGGCGCTGGGTCATCTCGGCGGGCGTGGAGTTGGGCTGCCACAATCGCTGCAACTGCTCCTTGAGGGTGTAGAGGGCCGACAGGGGCTGGTTCTGAGCCAGCAGTTGATCGAGCCGCCCCTGATCGGTTTCCTTGAGGGTGCTGCGATTGGACAGCAGCAGCCACAAGCTGCCCTTAATGGTCTGCTGGCCGGTGAGATCGCCCAGCGTCTTGGCCGCCTTGAACTCGGCGCGGCGGCAGTCGCGGATGACCTTGTTGAACATCTGCATGACATGGAAGCGGTCGAAGACAATGGCGACGTCGGGCAGGCTCTCCTTCACGGCGGCGATGTAGGCCAGTCCCATGTCGAGGGCCACGGCCTCGATGCCGCCGGCGCATTCCCCGGAGAGGGCATTGAGGAACTCCAGCAGCACCTCGGCATCCTTGCCCTCCTTGACCCACAGGATGCGGCCGTAGTTCGTGCCGGGCGACAGGTCATAGACCAGGGTAAAGTAGCTCTGACCCTTGGCCCGCGCCACTTCGTCCACGCCCAGGTAGCGAATGCCGGTCAGGGTTTGCGGCCGAGGGATCGGAATGGTCTGGGCGAGATGCGCGCACTCGATGGCCTTCACCGAATCCCACGACAGGCCGGTGTGGCGCGCCACCGCCGACAGCGGCATGTGCCGGGCCATGCCGGCAATCAACCGAGCATAGCGCGTTGTCACCCGTGCCTTGGGGCAGACGAAGGGCAGTCGCTCCACCCTCACATGGCCGGGCGAGAGGAAGGTCTCGGCGTACTCGATCTCGACCTCGCAAGGCCAGCCGCCGATGGGCACATCCAGTACCGTGCGACGCAACAGGCGATTGATCTGCCCGCGCCGTCCCGTGCGGTGATCCACCGGCCGGCGGCGACGATCTCGGTCGCAGACGATGCGCACTCGACCGCTCTCCTCGTTGAATACGACATCCTTGATCACTTGCCCCTCAAGCCCCAAAATTCCCGCCGGGATGACCGCTCCCATTTGTTGTACCTACCCGAGTCCTGGAAAACCCGTGTGGATACACCTTCTCCGGGATGTCGGTCATCTCATTTCACCGTAGGATTTACCGGAAGAGCCAAAAACGTCT
>JAKALI010000903.1 GCA_021813195.1 Pseudomonadota bacterium | reverse complement strand
AGCAACACGCGGACCCAAGGCAAGAAGGACGACGAGAAATAGGCGGATGAGGCCAAGCATTGGTCTGATCGCTCGTGCTGGTAGCGCGACGGGCGTCGCGGACGATGTGTCTTGCCCGAGCGCAACATCACATAGCGAATCACGAATACGTGAGACCCCTCAAACGGACAGCAGTGCGGCGAGGCGAGCGCGATTGAGCGCCAGCCATTGCAGCGCGATCACCAGCGGGCCGTTGCGCATGCGATCTTCGCCTAAGGCCGCAAGTGCCGCATCGATCGAAACGCAAACCGTTTCGATATGCTCCCCTTCTGCTGCATTGCCGACGCGGCGCGGCACTAGGCTCGCATCGATGGCGGCGAGGAAGAGCGTGACTTCCTCGTCGGTGATCCCCGGTGTCGTCAAGTAGCCGAACAACTCGACCAGCCGAGCGGGCGCAACGCCGATCTCCTCGACACACTCTCGTTGGGCCGCCTCGCGCGGATGCTCGCCCTGCTCGACCCGCCCGGCCACGATCTCGATCATCTCGCCATGGCCATTGGCGAGCTGAGCGGCCAGGCGGAATTGCCGGATCAGCACCACCTCGTCGCGCTTGAGATCGACCGGCAGCACCGCCGCAACCTTGCCGGCGCGCAAAATGTCGCGCGTCTGCATGAGCGCGGCACTGTCAGGGCCGCGTAGCGTCACATGGTAGCGCTGATAGGGAAGATAGCCCTTGGCGATAAGCTCGAACGGCGCCAGCGAAACTTCCGCGGAACTATCGGCAAGCTCGCGTTCCTCGCTCATCGCCGGGCCTATTGCGACACGACGCCCTCGGGCGCGGTTTCGAGATTGAAGGCGGCGGCAAACAGCGCGCGCGTATACTCGCTCTTCGGGTTCTTGAACAGCTCGGCGGCGGCGCCCTCCTCCACCATCCTGCCGTTGCGCAAGACCAACAGACGACTCGCCAGCGCGGCGACCACGCGCAGATCGTGCGAGATGAACATATAGGTCAAGTCGCGCCGCTTCTGCAGGTCGCGCAACAGATCGACCATCTGCGCCTGGATCAGCATGTCAAGCGCCGAGGTCGGCTCGTCGAGCACGATGAAGGTCGGCTCCAGCACCAGCGCGCGGGCAAGCGCGATGCGCTGGCGCTGGCCGCCCGAAAATTCGTGCGGGTAACGAAAACGCGTCGCGGGGTCGAGCCCGACATCCTCGAGCGCGGCAACCACGCGGCGCTCGCGCTCGGACTCGCCAAAGTTCGGGTGATGCACCCAGAGGCCTTCCTCGATGATGTCGGAGACCGACATGCGCGGAGAGAGCGAGCCGTAGGGATCCTGGAACACGATCTGCATGTCGCGCCGGTAGGGCCGCATCTCCTTGAATTTGAGGCCCTGGATTGTGTGCCCCATGAACACGACCGGGCCGTCGGAGGAGATCAGCCGCAAGATCGCCAAACCAAGCGTGGTCTTGCCCGAGCCACTCTCGCCGACCACGCCGAGCGTCTCGCCCTTGCGCAATTCCACGCTGATGCCGTCCACCGCCTTGATATGGCCGACCACCTTGCGCAGCACGCCGCGCTTGATCGGAAACCAGACCTTGAGATTGTCGGTCTGGACCACCATCGGCGCGTCCGGCCGCGGCGGCGCGGGATCGGGCTTCGGCTCGGCCGCCAGCAGCGCGCGCGTATAGGGATGCTCCGGAGCGGTGAAGACGCGCTCGACCGGCCCTTGTTCGACGATGCGGCCGCGCTGCATGACGCAAACGTGGTCGGCGACCTTGCGCACGATGCCGAGATCGTGGGTGATGAACAGCATCGACATGCCGAGCCGGGTTTGCGTGTCCTTGAGCAGCTTCAGGATTTGCGCCTGCACGGTGACGTCGAGCGCGGTGGTCGGCTCGTCGGCGATTAAAAGGTCCGGCTCGTTGGCGAGCGCCATGGCGATCATCACGCGCTGGCGCTGGCCGCCCGAAAGCTGGTGCGGATAGCTGCCGAGCCGGCTCGCCGGATCGGGAATGCCGACCTGGGTCAGCAGATCGACAATGCGCTTCTTCGCCTTCGCCCCGTTCAGGCCCTGATGCAGCAGCAGAACCTCGCCGATCTGCTTCTCGATTGTGTGCAACGGATTGAGCGAGGTCATCGGCTCCTGGAAAATAATGGTGATGTCATTGCCGCGAATGTGGCGGATTTCGCCCTCGGGCATCGTCAGCATCTCGCGACCCTTGAACAGAATCGAGCCGGAGGGATGATGAGCGGGCGGATAGGGCAAGAGTTTCATCACCGAGAGCGCGGTGACCGACTTGCCGGAGCCCGACTCGCCGACGAGGGCCACCGTCTCGCCCTTGCCGATATCGAACGACACGCGGTCAACCGCCAGCACCTGCCGCTCGCCGAACCCGAAGGCGACGCAGAGCTCTTTGATCGACAGAAGCGTTTCGGCAGGCGCGGTCATCGGAACGTCTTTCTCGGGTCGAACGCATCGCGCACCGCTTCGCCGATGAAAATCAGCAGCGACAACATGATGGCGATGGAGAAGAAGCCGGTGAGCCCGAGCCACGGGGCCTGCACGTTAGCTTTGCCTTGGCTCAGCAGTTCGCCGAGCGAGGGCGAGCCGGGCGGCAGGCCGAAG
>JAKALI010000068.1 GCA_021813195.1 Pseudomonadota bacterium | reverse complement strand
ATCTCACCACGTGGGGTCAGCTTGGCGCTTACCATCTTATTACTCACCGTATCTATCAATGATGCCGTGCCCGCCAGACCCAAATGTCCGCAGCGGTCACGTCCCAAATGTAGCACTGTCCGCCGGCAGTGGTGAACAGTGTGTCTCGTTCAGACGTAAACATGTTGCGTTCGGGCAGTGGAGACTGGCGTCAAAGTCATTGAAATAATGGTGCCAGGGGCGGCATCGTATTGCTTTCATAAGATATTGGAATAAATATATTTTTTAAATTTGATTTTCTTGGATACCGTCACTTGTACCGTCATTTTGCCTTACGTCGTAAGGCTGGCTAGCCTGCGCTGTTTGCGGGTTCTTTAATTGCACCTTTGGCCATTTGTGGTCTCACGTATGCGGAACTAGGTATATGTCGCCATTGTATCAGCATCACCGTAATTGGCACGAAGCTCCTGATGTAGTGCCTCAATCTTGGGAAACTCATCACGGCCACGAAGATCGCTGAGATCATGCCCGATGCAAAATTCAATGTCTTTTTGGGACATATAGTTTGTGTGGATTAGCACCTCGCGAATCTGATCGTGAGCTTCGGAATATTCGCGTTCCTCTGGGTCGTGGCTTTTGCATCGCTGTTCGCCGTCAGTGGGGCTAACTCACCGCTTTGAAGCGAGCTAATCGAGCTTCATGACTGGCCCTCATCGCTTGTTCATAGCGTTCATATCCTTGCACCCAATCAGCCTCGTTGCCGTCAACCGCCCAGGCGTTCCTGCCCCGCGTAACCACTTCGTTTTCACTTCTGCTATTAGTCGCGAAGATTACGTCCTGACGATTCGCATCGGCGCGGAGCACCACCGGCCGGCCTCTCGCAGCAGCAAATAGGTATGCAAAAAAGCAAGCCGTATCGCGATCTGTGGTCCAGGAAAGCCCCTTCGCAGCCTTCCTAGCCGTAATGCCGTTTCCCAAAGACTCTGGACCGCTGTGCAGAAGTCGTCCCAGAGCACGTTCTCATTAGGGTTCGGCAGGTTGTCGTCGAGCCCATTCCTGGCAAGGGCAGTCGTCCTGAGGGAACCCATTACTGCGCCCCTCCCCGCGTGAAGCTCTCTCCGTGCAGGCGCTGCTGCGCCGTGTCCTCGAGTGCGCGCTCCATTAGATTCAAGATATCGCACCGGCGGATTAGCCTTCGGCGCCCTAGCTTGAACGAGGGAATTTTACCCGCCGCCAGCAGGAGGTAGAGCTGGCCTCGCGAAATCCCGAGAGCTCGGGCCGCCTGAGCGGGGCCTAAGGCGAGCGGTTCGGGATTATGTCTGTCGGTGGTTTTCCGGGAGGAGCCTGCTTCGGTCCCGGTAATTGTTTCACGATCTTGCATTTCGACGCCTCTGTGCGGGGGCCGAAATGCGAAACGCGCAAGATCGGCCCTTGGTGAAAGGACCGCACGTCTTGCGCGGATACCTACGTTGCTATCTGCTGGCGTCAGGAGCGTCAACACCCGCCTGTGACTGTTCACAGGCGAAACGCCGGTGCCGGCCGACCAATGAGCTTCTGAAGTTTGACTGTCGGCAATTGCCTTTGGGAGCGCCGCTCAGAGCCCTGATGGGCCATTCCGAAGGGCGACTATCAGGCCTGCGTCTGAAGCGTGCTGATGACGAGCTATGAGCTAGCTAGCGGGTAAATTTTCGCGGGTCAGGGAGAAAAGCCTCCACGGCCAGAAGACCCGGTTATTTTTGGTGCGGTAATGCGCCTCAAACCGCCGTTAATGTTGGTAGATTTGCTGGTATCGCTGCCTGCCCCTCATAAATAGTTGTTTAAAATCAATAAGACAGCAGCAGTTTGCGGCTCCGGCCCGGGGCGCCAATTCTTTTTTGTTTTCAATGCGTTACTAGAACTTCCTAAAAAGCTTTCACAGCGCCTTCTGCGCACGCACTGCGCGCAAGCAGGGGCGGTCGGCATTGGTGCCGGCACGGAATCCGAGCCGTACCGGCGTTCGGCCGACGGCGCCGCCGGCAAGTGTGGCTTGAGACGTCCCCGCGTGCGGCTTCAGACGGCGGGGCGCCGCGATTCGGCATGCGCCATTGCGCGCGGCGCAGGCCTCAAACCCGCTATTTGATGCTTATCAATGGTCTGATAGGCCACGCCGACTAAGGTGGCCGCGACACCTACGGATTCCCAGCACGAGGGAGCTGCCGGCGGCGCGCGGCCGCCGTTGAACGGTTGCGGCCCTTTCCGGCGCTGAAAGGAACGTAACGACAGCCATGCAGCCGCGGACCCTCAAATTCAAGGTCGTGCTCTACCTCACGATCGCGCTGTCGGTGGCCATGCTGCTATTCACAGGCGTGGTGGCCTGGTTCATGCACAACCAGATCGTCGATTCGGTATCCGACCACGTCGCGCAACTCTCGCAGGTGATCACCCGCAGCACTCGCTTCGCCATGCTGCAAAACCAACCCGCCTATGTGGACCGAATCATCCACGACGTGGCCAGCCAGGAAAAGATCCATCGAGTCCGCATTCTCAGCAATGACGGACGGATCATCTTCTCGACACACGCCCCGGAAGTCGGCCAAATTGCGGATATGACCGAGAGCGGCCCCCCGCTCGAACACACGGCCCGCGCCGACCGCACGTGGACGTTCAAGGGCCCGGACGGCCAGTCACTGCTGGGCAGCCGGGAAGTCATTCGCAACGAGCCGTCCTGCTACAACGCGGCCTGCCATCACCACTCCAAGACGACGCCGGTCCTCGGCGTGCTCGATATCGACTATTCGCTCGACCCGATCGACCGGCAATTGCGCGCCAGCACGATCGGAATTGCCAGCTTTTCCATCGGGTTCGTCTTGATCGCATCGCTTGCGGTGGGCTTCTTCATCCACCGCCTGATCTATCTGCCGTTGCGCGACCTCGAGGCCGGCGCGCATCGCCTTTCCACCGGCAATCTCGACCAGCCGATACCGGTGCGTAGCGCCGACGAGTTCGGCAAGCTCGCTATTTCGTTCAACGGCATGACCGAAGCCTTGCGCAAATCGCGCGCGCAATTGCGCGATTGGGCGCACACGCTCGAGCAGAAAGTGCAAGAGCGCACGCAGGAACTGCGCCGGGCACAAGCCGAGACCATGCGCGGAGAAAAGCTCGCCTCGGTCGGCCTGCTGGCCTCCGGCGTGGCGCATGAATTGAACAATCCCCTCACCGGCATCCTGACCTTCTCGCACCTGATGCGGCAGAAAATGCCGGACAACAGCCCCGACGCGGAGGACATGGACCTGGTGATCCGCGAAACCAAGCGGTGTGCGGCGATCATCAAGCGGCTGTTGGACTTCGCCCGTGAAAAACAGCCGGAAAAGAAATTCACCGACATCAATCAGGTCATCGAGGACACGGTGCGCATCATCGAGCGCCCGGCCCACCTGCGCGATATCGAGATCAACATGGACCTCGACCGCAGCCTGCCGCCGATCTGGGTCGATGCCGATCAGATCAAGCAAGTGGTCATGAACATGCTGGTCAACGCCCAGCACGCGGTCGAGGAGCAGGGCAATATCGCCATCAGCACGCGCCGCGCCGACACCCCGCGAATCACCCCGCAGTCCAACAAGCCAGTGCCGATGGTGGAGATCACCATCGCCGATACCGGATGCGGCATTCCGGAAGAAAACTTGCGGCGCATCTTCGATCCATTTTTCACGTCCAAGGCCGTCGGCAAGGGCACCGGCCTGGGCCTTTCCGTCAGTCACGGAATCATCGAGGGCCATGGCGGCCTGATCGAAGTGCAAAGCAAGGTTGGCGAAGGCTCGACATTTCGCGTATTGCTGCCACTGACGGCGGCGGCCGGCGGGCCCGACAGCAAACCGAGCGGGAGCGTTTAATGAGCGCACGAATTCTGGTTGTTGACGACGAGGAGATCGTCATCCGGAGCTGTATGCGCATCCTGGACGGGAACGGCTATGAGATCGAGGCCGCCCATGACGGCCGCGAGGCGCTGCAGAAGATCGAACAGAACGCTTACGACATCCTGATCCTCGACATCATGATGCCGAACATCGGGGGGCTGGAAGTGCTGCGCCGGGTCAAGGAAGGCCATCCCGATATCGACATTATCATGATCACCGGCCTGTCGCAGATCGAGACCGCGGTGCAGGCGATGAAGCTCGGCGCCTTCGACTACATCTCCAAGCCGTTCGAGCCGGACGAACTGAAGCTGGTGGTGCAGCGGGCGCTCGAACGGCGGCAGCTCCTGCGGGAGAACATCAATCTCAAGACCGAAGTATCGTCGAAATACCGGTTTGAGAACATCATCGGCTCAAGCCCGCAGATGCAGGCGGTCTACCGCCTCGTCGCGCAATGCGCACCGACCAATTCGACCGTGCTGCTGACCGGCGAAAGCGGCACCGGCAAGGAGCTGATCGCCCGTGCCATCCACTACAACAGCCTGCGCAAGGATAAGCCCTTCGTTCCGGTGGATTGCAATTCACTGAGCGAGAACCTTCTGGAAAGCGAACTGTTCGGCCACGTCAAGGGCGCCTTCACCGGTGCCGTCACCAACAAGAAGGGCATGTTCGAAGTTGCCGACAGCGGCAGCCTGTTCCTCGACGAGATCGGCAATTTCTCGCTGTCGATCCAGGCCAAGCTCTTGCGCGTGTTGCAGGAGCGCGAATACCGCGCGGTCGGCGACACCAAGACCCTGACCGCCAATTTCCGGCTGATCACCGCCACCAACAAGGACCTCAGGGCGATGGTCGCCGCCGGCACCTTCCGCGACGATCTTTATTACCGGATCAACATTTTCCCGATCCACGTCCCGTCGCTGCGCGAGCGCAAGGACGACATCCCGGCCCTCGCCTATCATTTTCTCAAAGCGGTGAGCACCGAGCTCGGCAAGCAGGTTACCGAGATTTCCGAGGGCGCGATGAGCGCGCTCATGAATCACAACTGGCCGGGCAATGTGCGCGAACTGGAAAACGTCATCCAGCGCGCGGCGATTCTCACCAGCGACCACATCATCCGGCAGGCGCATCTGGTCAGCATCATCGACCAATCACAGCGCAACGAGGACATCGCGGTGCCGCGCACCAGCGAGGAACTCAAGCGCCTCAAGAAGGTCACGCGCGAGAAATCGGTTGAGGAGATCGAGAAGCAGTTCGTGCTCGAGGCCCTCAAGCGCAACGAATGGAACGTCACCAAGAGCGCCGAGGACACCGGCATGCAGCGCCCGAACTTCCAGGCGCTGATGAAGAAATACGCGATCCGCGTGCGCGATACAGAATACGACATCGGCGGCGAATAACGCTGGTTCCGCTTCCTTCAACTGGGGCCAAACGCATGCGGACCGCGGGAGCCCGTTTGCGCCGTGGCGGCGCCCTATTTTTCGGCAACCGCTTCGGCTTCGTCCTCGAGATCCTCGTAGCCGCTCATCATGGCCTTGAAATGCGCTGTGCGGGTGTGGCCCAGCGTACCAAGATAGGCGTGGACGAGGATGTAAAAAACGAAAGCGATGAAGATCAGGACATGCACGGTGTCGATGACACGCACGCCGCCGAAGAAATCCACCTGCGCGGAGAAGCGTTTCACGTCCCAAAGCAGGATCCCGGTATAGATCTGCAGCGGGAACAATAACATCATGATGATCTGATAGATCATGCTCTGCAGCGGATTGAATTTGCGGTAGATGGTCGGCGTGAACGGGTTCGGATCGCCGCGGAAGATGCCGAAGGCATAGTAATAGATCTGCCGGAAGCTGCCGATGAAGTGTTTCTTCAGGTTGAGCTCCGAGTGATAGGCGCGGATGCGGTCGGAGGTCAGATAAAACACCAGCCACAGGCAGTAATTCGCGATCAGCACGAAGCCGATATAGTTGTGGGTGACGACCGCGGTGTGAAACGACACCACGTCGATCAATCCGACGTAGCGGATTTGCATGCCCGTCAGGATCATCAGCACGAAGCCGAGCGCGTTGGTCCAGTGCCAGATCCGAACCGGCAGCGGGTGAATATAGATTCTTGCCATGATGTCTTCCCCTTACCGCGCCGTCAGGCCGCCGCTTTCGGCCCGTCACCGCCGGGAGACGGCGGATGACCATGGCCGTTATGCGGATGATAGAGGCCGAAGCGCTTGAACATCCAGCCGATGAAAACATGTCCTACGGCGATGCTGACACCGCCGAAGATGGCGAGCGCCAACAGGATATCCAGGATTTTGATGCGGGTGCCGCCGATGGCGTAGAAGCCGCTCACCGATCCGACCGAAATCGCCGAGTTGAGCACGTCGGCATTGGCGCCGTAGCCGATGCGCCGTCCGTCGGGACCGACCAGCGAGATCGTCACGCTCTGGAAGGCCTTCGATCCTTCCTGGTGACAGGTGCTGCACTCCTTGATCGCCTTGCCCTTGCCGGCGAGCTCATGCATCTGCGGACCGCCGGCAACTTCCAGGCGTCCACGTACTGCGGTCTTGTCGGCGACGTTGCTCTTATTGAGCGTCTGCAGCAGGGTCCATAGCGTCTGCGCATCGATGCCCTTGCCGTCCGAACGGGCGCTGGCTTCGAACAGCGGTACGCCAAGCTGTTCGGTTCCGCGTGCCGTGGCGTTCTTGCTGTCGATCAGCATGAGATCGACTTTGCGCTGCGCGTTCGGCACGTGGCAGGCCGGGCAGGACACCACCTCGAAATGCAGGGCCGCGTTGGGCAGCCATTCTTGGTGCTTTTCCAGAACGCCGGCGTGACAGCCGAGGCAGGCGCCTTCCGGCCCTTTCGCGAGCGGGCCGATCTCAACCGGCTTCACCGAATGGGCGGTGTGGCAGCCCGAGCAGAGTGGCGCATAGCTGTCTTTCTTATGCAGCCGCGCCTGTCCATGCACGCTGTTGCGATAGGCCGTGTAGATGGCGCTGTGGCACTTCTTGCAGGGAATTTGGTCGATGGTGGCCGCCACCCCTTTGATGACCGCGTGGGGGTTGTGGCAGTCGGTGCAGATCGGCGCGGCCGGATCGCCGCGGCGGACCAGCGCGGCGTGAATGCTCTTTTGCCACTCCGTGAACATGTCGGCATGACAGTTGCGGCATAGCTGCGTCGTCGTGACCGCAAAGCTGCGCGCGCTCTTGATCTTGTTGTCGGTCGGCGGATGCTTGGCGATATCGATATCGGAATGACAGCCAGTGCACCCGACCGCGCGATGTACGGACTTCTCGAACGGGCCGGCCGGTATATGCAAATCCAGCGTGCCGCCGTCTTCCAGCTTCTTGGTCATGCCGGAGAAGCCATGGCAGCCAAGGCATTTCTGGTCAGCCGCGGAAGGCTTGTCACCGGCCGGTTGAGCCGGTGCAGCGACCCCGGTCAGAAAGGTAAATCCCGCAACAACCGCCGCAATCACCAAACCATTACGCAACAGCATGTAAAATTTTTCGCACAGGGCGCTATATCCGGCCATTTTCGTCCCCATGGCACTTTCGGGTTCAACAAGACCCGGGGGGCCTTTTGCCCCCCGGGGCCATTATCAGCGATTCGACCATGCCTGCCACGTCGTTGTAACGCTTTGATCTAGCTCATCCGTGACGCGGGCGAGCACCGATCAACGCACGGCCACCCATCCAAGCCAGCATGAACAAGCCGACCAGCGGGAAGATCGTGACATAAGCCAATCCCAGGAACGGGGCGGCCAGGAACAGTCCCACGAACTTCAGCGCGGTGAGGATCTTGTTCAGCGTATGGTGCTTCTCGGCGGCGCGGCTCGCGAACACCACAAAGGCGCCGAACGCGACGAACGGCAACGCGATGATGTAGGCCAAGCCGATGAAGGGCGCGGCAAAGAACAGAAGGATGTTCAGCAGCGGGTTCCGGGGGCGAACTTCTTCTTCCGCCACCGGGAGCGTTTCGACGACCGGCTCCACTTCCACCGCCGGCTCGGGAACCGCGAGCGCCGTGCGGGCACTGCCTTCGATCATTTCGGGAGACAGCGGCTTGTGCAGGAAGCTGGAAATACCGGCTGCCTTGGCGCGCGCCTCGGCCTCTTCGGAACCGTAACCGGTGATGATCACCACCGGGGTCCAGGGCTGCTTGGCCTTGAGCTGCTCGGCCACCTCCAACCCGCTGATGCCGGGCATGCGGATGTCGGTATAGACGACGTCGTATTTCTCTTCGTTGAGCTTACGCAGCGCCTCTTCGCCGTTCTCGGCGGTGATGACGGCATAGCCCTTGCCGGTGAGAACACGGTCGAAGCTCTTGCGGACGACTGGATCGTCATCAACAACGAGCACTTTGCGGATTGCGGTCATGGTCTTCTCCTTATCGAATTCGCTGTGAACGGCGTTAACGATTTGTTAGGTCTGTTTCGTCGGTCAGGCGGAGCAGGCTCCCGCAGCCAAATCTGGCAGGCGTTGCAGCGCCCAGTTCTTGTGGGTGATCGCGCTATCAGTGACGTTGATCACGTCCTGGGGCGCCATCGGCTTGGCGAGGTAGTCATAAGCGCCCAGCCGTACCGCCTCTTTGGCGCTATCCACGGTCGGATAGCCGGTGATGATCACCACCTCGCTCGCCGGCCATTTCTGTTTGATGGTGCGCAGCACGGACATGCCGTCCATGCCGGGCATGCGGACGTCGAGCAGCACGACATCGACCGGCTCCCGCTCCATGGTCTGGAGCGCTTCTTCGCCGTTCTTCGCAGCCTCGACGTTGCAGGCTGTGCCCGACAGGGAGCGCTGGTAGCTGAGACGCACCACCTCGTCGTCGTCGACGATGAGAACTTTTCTTTTGTTGTCGCTCATCTTCGCCACCTTGGTTGCACGCAAGGGTGATTTGGGTCTCTCGTTTCATGCTCAGCAAGGCGCGTGCCAGCGCCGGAAACACGCCATTTTCATTCGCTATTTCAAAGACTTAAAAGACCAGGCCGGTGAAATCTGGGGGTACAGGGGGAAATGCTGAAGTATAGTTATTTCATGCAGATTTCAGCCGAGGGCGCAAAAAAGATTTGAGAATTCAAATCAATACGCGGCGCGCCCGCTGCATATTCTTTTTATTTCTTCTTATCGTTCCGATCGGAGCGCCTTGGCCGCACCGGTATTCATGCCTGTGACGAAAAGTCTCGTTCGATAAAACGATGCGCCTTTGCATGGCTTTTATGATCTTTGTGAAAAGTCGGTTCAGCACTGCACAGAACGCAACCCGTCGCAGCTTCTCGTTGCCATAGTCGTCTGGTAGCTTGCGCGACACTTTGAGAAACGCCGGATGTCCGGCGCAAAGTGCCAGGAGATTCGTATGAAGGAGGCGACCACGATGAGAGCATTACTGACGGCGGTAGCGGCGACGGCGACAGCGCTCGTGCTCGGCGTTGCTCTGAACGTGACAATAGCAGGGCAAGCTTCGGCCAACCCGGCCATCGCGAGCAAGACAGGCCAGCCCTGCGCGAAGTGCCACACCGCGCCGCCGGCCCTCAATGCTTATGGTCAGTCCTATAAGAAGAAGATGAAGTAGTGCGCCCCGGCGCGGAATAGCTTGATTCCGCGCTCGACCGGAGCGCCGAGCGGTGTGAAAAGCACGCCGTTCGCCGTCCACCGCACACCGGCCGCAACACAGTCCGCAAACGCTCTTGCTCGAGCGCCGGATTGCTTCGCGGCCGGAAGCGCGGTGGGCGTTTTTTTGCGGTGCCGAACGGCCGAAGGGCAGCCACCCCCGGGGCTTGGCGTCTTGCGGAGAGTTCGCTAGGGGTTGGCCACCCGCAGGCGACCGGCCTGCTCCCGCCCCCTTGACCCCGCGTGAGCGCGCGAGCGCCTTCGACCATGACGCTTCTCACCAGCCCGCTCACCACCGACCTCTACGAACTCAACATGGTCCAGGCCTACCTGGACAAGGCCGAGGACAAGGAGGCCGTGTTCGAGTTCTTTGTGCGGCGGTTGCCGGCGCGGCGCGGCTTCCTGATGGCCGCCGGCCTGGAGGACGCGCTCGATTATCTGGAGACGCTGCGCTTCTCCCCCGCCGAGATCGACTGGCTGAAGAACACCGGCCGCTTCCGGCAGAACCTGCTCGACTATCTTAGCCGTTTCCGTTTCACCGGCGACGTGCACGCAATCCCCGAAGGCACGGTGTGCTTTCCCTACGAACCGTTGATCCGCATCACGGCGCCATTGCCGCAGGCGCAGTTGGTCGAGACGCGGCTGATCAACATTTTGCATTTCCAGACGCTGATCGCCTCCAAGGCGGCGCGCATGGTACTGGCCGCGCCCGGCAAGGCGCTGTCCGACTTCGGCCTGCGTACCGCTCACGGCGCCGAGGCCGGACTCTATTCGGCGCGCGCCAGCTACATCGCGGGCTTTGCCGGCGCCGCCAATGTGCTGGCCGGCGAGCGCTACGGCATACCGGTCGTCGGCACCATGGCGCACTCCTACATCCAGGTCCATGACGACGAGGCGCAGGCCTTCGAGGATTTCGCGCGCGCGCGCCCCCAGAACGTGGTGCTGTTGATCGACACCTACGATACCGAAGCCGGCGCCCGCAAAGTGGTGGAGCTCGCGCCGCGTCTGAAGGCCGACGGCATTACGATCCTCGGCGTGCGTATCGATAGCGGCGACCTCGCCGCCATGGCGCGCAAGGTACGCGTCATCCTCGATGAGGGTGGGCTGAACGACGTCATCATCCTGGTCAGCGGCGGCATCAACGAGGACGTTCTGCAAGGCATGATGAAGACCAAGGCGCCGATCGACGGCTACGGCATCGGCGTCAACCTCGATGCCTCGATCGATGCGCCGTCGCTCGATTGCGCCTACAAGCTGCAGGAATATGCCGGCACGCCGCGCCGCAAGCTCTCGGAAGGCAAGCAGACCTGGCCCGGCCGCAAGCAGGTCTGGCGCAGCTATGACCGCGATGGCCGCATGCGCGGCGATGTGCTGTCGCTGGAAGACGACAGCCAGAACGGCGAGACGCTGGTCGTGCCGATCATGCGCGGCGGCAAGCGGCTCAAGCCGGCGCTTTCGCTGACCGAGATCCGCGAGCACGCCGCGGCCGAACTCAAGCGCTTGCCCTCACCGCTCAAGCGGCTGGAAGCGTTCGAATATACCGTCGCGGTGTCCGACGCGCTCAAGGCGCTCGCGCAGGAAGCCGACCATCGCGCCAAGCGTTAGCGCCACTATGACCAGAGCGCCCGGCTCGCAAGCTTGGCGCCCGCGACCAGCGCTTCGAGCTTCGCCCACATGATCGACTCGTGGACGCGCCGATAGAACGGCCCCTGCGCAAAGCCGCAGTCGGTGCCGGCAATGACATTCTCGCGCCCGACCAGCTTGGCAAGCCGCACGATGCGCTCGGCCACCAGTTCCGGATGCTCCACCACATTGGTGGCGTGGCTGATCACGCCGGGGATGAGGATCTGGCCGGGCTTGAGCTCGGCGTCGCGCCACACCTGCCATTCGTGCTCGTGGCG
>JAKALI010000902.1 GCA_021813195.1 Pseudomonadota bacterium | reverse complement strand
GCCGTAGGATTTGAACAATGACACCGAGTGAAAGCGTTCAGTTCAAGAACATCAGCGCGACGACCGCAGCGTTCGCGCTCAAGGGCGGCCTCTATGAGTTGGCCGCTGTCGCAACCTGGGGCGGCGGTAGCGTCGATCTGCAAAGCCTCGGCCCCGACAACAGCACATGGATGGACACCGACCCGGCTATGACGCTGACCGCCAATGGCCGCGTGCAAGCCCACCTTCCGGCGGGCCAGTACAAGCTCACCGTGGCCACCGCGACAGGCGTTGACGCCACTATAACGCGCATTCCCAGCGAATAGTTGGCCCGCAGGGCTGACGTGTAGCTCAACATCGAAGAAAGGAAGTTCCAATGAGTGACAACCCCAATTCCAATCAGCCGGCCGATGGCGGCCATGAACCTTCGGCCGCTGGCGTCTCGTCAGCGTTCCAGAACACGGTCGGCACCAGATCGTTGGCCGACAGCGAAATGCAGGCGCTCTATGCACGCTTGGAAGCCAACGGCACGCCCATCGAGGAAGTGAACAAGATCATCGCCGCGCAGGGCGGTGCCGAACTGGCGGAAGATGACAGAGACGACGCGGAGCGCCGCTTCGACGAAAAATATCAGGCCGGCGAGACGGCGGATCAGTACAGCATTCATCTGCGCGGGCTGGACGCACCCGCCAAAGTCGCCGAGGAGATCACCGGCCATGCGCAGGCGTTCGCTGTCGCATTGGAGCTGCCCCGTAGTCAGGCCAATGAGCTGATGGGGCAGATGGTCTCGACTGCCATTGAAAACGCCAAGCTGGCACAGAGCAATCCCGATGCACTGGCACGGCAGATTGATAGCTCCCGCGCTGTTCTGGCTAAGGCGCTTGGCGGCCCGGCACAGCTACAGGCGGCAATTCAGACGGTGCAGGACATGATGAACGCCGCGGCACCGAATGCCGACTTTGCCGCGAAGATCGATGCTGCGTTCACCGATCCGCAAGTGTTCCTCAGCCTCTATCACCACGCGCAGCGCATCACGTTCCGCGCCCGGCGAGACATCGCCAAGGGGAGGGTCACGGCGTGATCGATCCGGGCAAACTAGAGGCGGCGGCCGATATCGCTTCGACTGTTGCCCATCATCTCGGCCAATTCATCGAACGGGACTTCAAGGTATGGCGGCCGGAAGTGCGCCGGGACATGCTCAATGCCAGGCGAGATGCGCTGCTTATCGAAGCCGCCTTGACCATGCTGCGCGAGTGTATGGCCTTCGTTGACGGCTGGACGGATACGGGCACCGCTCGCGGTTTTGCGCACGAAGTGCTGACAGAGGCGGGCGAGCGAGCGGAAAGAACCCGCGATCTTCTGGTAACGGCGGATCATACCTTCGCTGCGGATACCAATTGGCCCAAGGCTGCGACGGTGCGCCGGCTCGGTGGAGATAGGATGGCGCTGATCGAGCGGGACACGATGACATGGCCGCTATTTCTCGATATCGCGGCCGATCTGCTCCCAATGATCCGCGAATTGTTGGGGGACTTCGATGTTGCATGAAGTACCCGACAGTCTCGGCAATCGTGCGGAGATTACGGTGCCTTCAAGTCGCGGCTTTTTACTCAGTTTTTTCGGTGATCGCAATCGCGGCGTCCAACGCCATGACGATATCCGGGGAAGTATCTCCAGGCAGCGTGACGCAAACCGACATGGTTCCCGGCCCATTACGTGGTAGCCGGGGAGCGTGCGAATTCGTTGCTGGATGGCTAGGCTCCGGGTCAACGACGAAAGGGCTGTCTTTGAACTCCCATGAGTGCTGTTGCTGAAATTGTGCCCTAAGATTCCGAAACTTCGCCTCCGCATCGGCTAGGTTTGCGCCCCTAATCGTGACTTTGCGCCGCATTCGTTCGCCCACTGGCGTTTTGCCTTCTCTGATTCGAACCGCGCCAATTGTGGCACATACGCCTCTAGATGGGCTTCTCTGCCGAATAAAGATCAAGCAACTGCTTTGCCAGAGTCACTGTTGCTTGGTTCTTTAGATCTTTCCCGTCGTCGGAAATGGTTGTCAGCACTTGGACTGCCATTCCTACCGCATTGATCCGCTCCAAGACGGATACGTAGCTGCGCGTCTGTTGAACCACAGATCGATACACCAAAAGAAATGAGGCACCAAGGAAGCTAATAATGATGCCAGAGGCAGAACTCACGATTGAGACATTTAGCTCGGTAGGTTGCCCGAAGGCTCTATAAACTCCGAACGCTATCACGGAAAATCCCGCACCCATAACAAAGATTGTCAACCAGAAAATCCAGGTAGCTTGGCCTAGGTTTCGATCTAGGTAGCTTTCCAATTTGCTCCTCGCCAAATCCCACGCGAGTTGCGGCTTCTCGGGATTTTTCCTGAACTCGTCTTCTGCCTTTTCAACCCGCGCGACGCAGCTTGCGCATGTCATTCCTTCCACGGGGAGCGTCAGCGTTTTGACCGGTTCCATAAGTATGTTCCTCTCACCCTTTCCAGCGTGCATTTACGATACGAGCTTGTAGCCGGCTTCCTCGATCGCCTGAGCGATGCGGTTCTGCGTCACGACGTTCTCGTCGATCTCAATCCGAGCCTTTCCGATTTCCACACTCTGGATCTTGAGTCCCTCGAC
>JAKALI010000901.1 GCA_021813195.1 Pseudomonadota bacterium | reverse complement strand
GATCCAGCGCCCGGTCCGACCAACAGCACAGGGCCAGAGAAATCGCCCTCGATCGCCACACTGTTCGTCACACCGGATACCTGCGCGATGGTTGCCTCTTCGGGTACGAATGCAGGATGCACGCGCGCTTCGATGCCCGTCGACGTTCGCTGTGCAACCCCCAATAGCTTGATGCGGTAGCCGAGTTCGCGAGCCGCCTCGATGTCGGCGGCATTGATACTCTCAATGCCCTCGATGTGGATTTCCTCGCCCGGTATTCGCACGCCGAACGACAGGCTAATGAGCAAGGCGAGCTTGTGGGCCGCATCGTAACCGCCAATATCGAAGGTCGGGTCCGCTTCTGCATATCCTTTGGCTTGAGCGTCCGCCAGCACCTTGGCAAAGGGCAGATGCTCGTCCTGCATCTTAGTCAGGATGTAATTGCAGGTCCCATTCAGAATGCCATAGACGCGTTGCACCTCGTTGGCCGCAAGAGCCTCTCTCAGCATCTTGATGACCGGGATACCGCCCGCGACAGCCGCTTCGAAGTTGAGGGCGACGCCGGCAGCTTCAGCCTTGGCCGCAAGATCCATCCCGTGTCTGGCGAGCAAGGCCTTGTTGGCCGTGACGACATGCTTGCCAGCGCCCAGTGCGATCTCGACAGCTTCGCGGGCAATACCCTCCGCCCCACCGATCAATTCGACGAAACAATCGATGTCCATGTCGCGGGCCAGCGCAACAGGATCGTCGACCCAGCGCACACTTGCAAGTCCGGCAGGGCGCGGCTTGGCCTTATCGCGGGCGGATACCGCCGACACCACGATCGGACGCGGCAACGTCGCGGCGAGCTCTGGTCCATGGGTGGCCAGCAACTCGATGAGACCGGTTCCCACGGTGCCAAGGCCCGCGATGCCGAGCTTCAAAGGTTCAGTCATGTTGGCAGAATGGGCTTGAGGCTGGACGAGACCGAGACGGGAATGGCTGTTGGGACAGGGATGCCGGCATGGGTGTCACCGGCTTGCCTTGTGAGACAGGTTGACGACGTTATCGGAGGACTCGGCGTGCTGCGAGAAGAACTTTTTGACGTTGCGGGCTGCCTGCCGGATTCGATGCTCATTTTCCACAAGCGCGATGCGCACGAACCCTTCACCAAGCTCCCCGAAACCAAGCCCCGGAGACACAGCCAAATCCGCCTTTTCTATCAAGAGCTTTGAGAACTCCACCGAGCCCAGGTGGCGGAATGGCTCCGGGATCGGGCACCATGCGAACATCGTCGCGGGCGGGGCGGGAATTGGCCAGCCGGCGCGTTCGAAGCTCTCAACAAGGCAGTCGCGCCGAGCCTTATACGTCTGGCGAATTTCTTCGACGCAATCCTGAGGGCCATTGAGCGCGGCGGCCGCTGCGACCTGGATCGGCGTGAAGGCCCCATAATCGAGATAGGATTTGACGCGGGCCAAGGCTCCAATCAGGCGTTCGTTGCCGACCGCAAAACCCATACGCCACCCTGGCATATTGTAGGTCTTTGACAACGACGTGAACTCAACTGTGACGTCGATGGCACCGGGCACCTGTAGTACCGAGGGCGGCGGCTCACCGTCGAAATAGAGTTCCGCATAAGCGACATCCGACAAAATGATCAGACCCAATCGCTTGGCGAGCGCGACGGCATCTTTGTAAAAATCCAGACTGGCGATCATCGCGGTGGGATTGGACGGATACGACAATATGAAGCCCAACGGCTTCGGGATTGAATGGCGCACAGCGTGCTCGACCGCGCGCAAGTACTCTGCCCCCGATCCAGCGGGCACGTGACGCACGGACGCACCTGCAATGATGAACCCGAACTCGTGGATCGGATACGTCGGGTTTGGTACGATCATGACGTCGCCCGGCGCACTTATCGCCTGGGCCATATTGGCGAACCCTTCCTTCGATCCCAGCGTCGCGACGATTTGCGTCTCAGGGTCGAGTTTCACCCCAAAGCGGCGGTCATAATAGGCCGCCTGAGCACGTCTCAGACCTGGGATCCCCTTGGAGGCCGAGTAGCGGTGGGTGCGCGGCTTCGCCACGGTCTCCACAAGCTTGGCCACGATGTGCGGCGGCGTCGGCAGATCCGGGTTGCCCATACCCAAATCAACAATGTCGGCACCGCGCGCGCGTGCCGCAGCCTTGAGGCGGTTGACCTCGGCGAAAACATAAGGCGGCAAACGCTTGATGCGATGGAAGTCTTCTATCACGGCTTTGAAACTTGGCTCAATTCTAAGGTGGCACAACCGACGTCGGCGACTGGCCGATCGGGCCAGGTAGTGGCCCGATGACGCCACGTCTTTACGCCTCGCGGCCAGATGACGTCCAGTGGGGCCGGCGGATCGAACGCACCGCATCCTCGCAAAATTGACAGTCCCGGCACATTGCGTCGCATCAAATCAGGTCGTCTGTGGTATAAATCATGTGTCTTCGGCGAACAGATCAGGTTGGCAATGACCAAAGACGATGCACCGGGCGACACGCTGTCGGCTTTGAAGGTTTGTGACCCGGAAGAATTCACCCTGAATATGCTCAAGGCCTACGAGGAGGGTGGGCGCGCCGTCTCCCACTTCCTTGAGCGCTCCGACACCCAGATCACGCCCTTTTCGGCCGCCAGCG
>JAKALI010000900.1 GCA_021813195.1 Pseudomonadota bacterium | reverse complement strand
TTCATTATCGAGCGCATAGGCGACTATGTTCGCATCGCGATCAATAATTGGGTGACGGGTTGCAGAGACCCGTGTTTCCGATAGCTCTGGAAATTGATAGATCTGCATGAGATATGCTTTGGGGGATTTTTAATAAATAGTGTCGCGCTTCTATTTTTTGATTCGATATATTGGCTTCGGCAGACTCGATTACGTACGGCGTGTGGCGGTGGAGTGCCCGGCGCGTAGTCATCCTGAGTGCAGGAGTTGTGTAGCTTGATGCTGAGCAAAGAAGAATGCAAGACAGAAATGAGTTGGAAACAGTAAACATACTTAAAAAAAACGGTAAAGAGACGCAAAAGTAACGCGAGTGTCATGACTCATGACATGTGAGCGATGTGGTGGTGAATCGCTATTTAGCGGCAAGGAGGCCCAAACGGTCCTCGATGAAAGACGCACAAGATGGGAAGTTATTTGGCAAAAGTGGTAAATCGCCGAACTGTGTTTGCATCTCATCCCCGCGAGGCGGAGTTTCGTGCAGATTTTGTCGCGGGTTCGATGGGTCCAGATCCCTGCAGTCGCCAGCGCCGGACAGGTTCCGGTCCGGGCTCGATGAGCAAAACAACCTGAAGTACCCACTGGTGCGACTGGTCGGGTTAATCGACTGGGTGGAGGTCGACCGCAGCTTCGCGGAGCACTTCAGTCCGGTCCGAGGCCGCCGGGCGCCGTCGCCGCGTCGGGCGGCCGGGTTGCCGTACCTGCAGCACTCTCGGATGACGCCGTGGTCAACACCTGGGTGAGCTGCCCGAGGCGATGCAGGACAAGGCCCGCGACCTGTTGCGGCGTGCCTGTCGAATTCTGACCCAGAAGACCCAGGACAAGAACAAGCTCTACGCCCACACGCGCCCGAGGTGGAGTGCATCTCCAAGGACAAGGCGCGCACCCCCTACGAGTTCGGCGTGAAGGTCACGCACGGTGGCGACCACGCTGAAGGAGGGCCTGGTCGTGGGCATGCGCCGGGTTCCGGGCAATCCCTATGACGGTCATACTTTGGCCGAAACCTTGGAGCAGCCCGGCATCCCCGCCGACGCCCTGCCCGAAAGATCGTCATCGTCGAAATGGGCTACCGCGGCGGCGACATCGACGGCGCGCGCGCCATGCGCTCCGGGCAGAAGCGCGGACTGACCCGTAGCCTGCAGGCGACGATCAAGCCGCGCAGCGCGATCGAGCCGAGCATCGGGCACATGAAGACCTATGGCCGTCTTGGCCGCAATCCGCTCAAGGGCGCACTGGGCGGCGCGCTGCATGCGGTGATGTGCGGTGCCGGCCACAACATCCGCCTACTGCTGAAGAAACTGCGGCTTCTTTACGCCGAAAGTGCGGCCGAACTGCTGGTCGGATTGGCAGCGCCCGCTGCCCGACCGTCAACAGAGTGCCCGTGACTGGCTGACAGCGTCATTGTGCAGGACTGACTCGTTAGACCTCAGGGTCGAATCTTTCGTCAATACGGTGTTAACGGGGGGGGCGACTCTTCGCGCGAAGTTTCCGCTATTAAGGGGGAGGGCGTAAGTCCCCGCTGGGTAGGCGCCCTGGGTTCTTGGCGGTGCTTCGAGCCGCTGCACACGGGTGCGGCTGGAATGCCTAGCGCTGACCGCAGACAAGGCGTCGCATCGGGTCCGGCAACCACTGGCCGCGCTGTGAAGGCGTCAGAGCATTTTTGCGACCGCTGGCTGCAACATTGCCATGTCAGGCTCAGGTCGGCCAGGATCTCGATCGGCTTGAGCTTACGGTTCTCTGTCTCGGCGCTCTAGCAACCGCCGCCGGGATTTGCGAACGGCCTCAGTGGTGGCCAGTGCTATCTGGCGATCGTCTTCTTATCGTCTCCATAGCGTCTCAGAGACCGAGCGTGTATTGCCCTCCATGCCGTCGTTCAGGACACTAGAAGATCTGTCACTTTCGACTTTGCCGCGCCGAGGTGTACGCGGCTCATCCGATCCAACACCCGAACGAACCGCCGATGCTGTCTCACGCTTGTCGCAATCCGTCGCGCCGCCGGACTCTTTTTGGGGCTGAGGGGTTTTGGATCGCCGTCGCCTCCGGTGCGCTGTGTGTCGTTGCCTTGATCGCTTACATGGCGTTCGTCGAATGGAATCGTCGTTCGATCGAACGCCTTGCCCAGCAGACGACCGAGAGCGTGGCGCGAGCAGTCGACCAATCGATCCAGAACAGTGCGGATCGAGTCAGACTCGCTCTGGATGTTGTTGTGAGTCACCTTCAGGCCAGTCATGGGAAGCGCTCCGGCGAGGTGGCCCGTTCCGCCATCGACGCGGAGCTCGCCGGCATCCAACGCATGCTGGGCGCGGGCGCCATGGTGAGCGTCAGCGATGCAAGCGGGCGGGTCATTTTCGGACAGGGATCTGCCCCGGACACTGATTACGGCTGGGCGAGTACGCCGCTGTTTGCGAAGTTGGAAAGCAGTGCGGCGAGAGGCACGATCGTCAGTGATCCGATGTTCTTCTCTGCGCAATCCGGCTGGCGTATTGCGTTCGTGAAGCCCTATTTCAAACCGGATGGCGCGTTTGGGGGCATTGCCGCGATATCGGTGCCCGTCGCGGATTTTGCAAGGCTGCTCTCCGCGGCCCGCCTTGG
>JAKALI010000899.1 GCA_021813195.1 Pseudomonadota bacterium | reverse complement strand
GGCTCCCACGGGCTTGCACGGTATCTGGAGGAAATTCGCAAATTTCCAATGTTGGAGCCGCATGAAGAGTTCATGCTGGCAAAGGCATGGCAAGAACGCGGCGATCAGGAGGCCGCGGAGAAGCTCGTCACCTCACACCTGAGGTTGGTTGCCCGCATCGCCATGGGCTATCGCGGATATGGCCTGCCAATTAGCGAGGTCATATCGGAAGGTAATGTCGGGCTCATGCAGGCGGTCAGACGGTTCGACCCCGACCGCGGGTTTCGGCTGGCCACCTATGCCATGTGGTGGATCCGCGCCTCCATCCAGGAGTACATTCTGCGCTCCTGGAGTCTCGTCAAACTCGGCACGACGGCTGCGCAAAAGAAGCTCTTTTTCAATTTGCGGCGCACCAAGGGCCAATTGCAGGCGCTTGAAGAGGGTGACCTGAAGCCAGAGCACGTTGAGAAGATCGCGCGCAAGCTGGGCGTCAGCGAAGATGACGTGGTGTCGATGAATCGCCGCCTCAGCGGCGATGCATCGCTGAATGCGCCGGTACGGGCCGACAGTGAGTCCGGTGAATGGCAGGATTGGCTGGTTGACGAAACGCCGGATCAGGAGGAGCGGCTCGTCGAAGAGGAGGAACTCGGTCGCCGCAAAGCATTCCTCAGCAAGGCGCTCGACACCTTGAACGACCGCGAGCGGCGCATCTTCATTGCCCGCCGACTTTCCGATGAGCCCACGACGCTGGAACAGCTATCAGAGGAGTTCGGCGTCAGCCGCGAGCGGATCCGTCAGATCGAAGTGCGTGCCTTTGAGAAGGTTCAGAAGGCGGTGCGCGGCGCAGCGCGCGAAAGCGAGGCGGCCTGACCAAGCCTGCCCAACGAATTGGCAGTTCGCCGGCGGGTGCTTGAGAAAGCGTCATACGACCTGTGGGCGAATCACATATTATCCACAGCCAGCGGGGAAGAGCCTCGCCCCCGATTCGATTGCTTCTTAGGCCCTTAAACGGCCCAAGCAGCAGCGATTCAGGGCAGGTGCGTGCGTCAGAGCCAAAGGGCATATCACCCTTGAATACTCTGTGCCGAGACGACAATGCTGGCAATATCAGCCAGTCAGGCGCGCGATGGGCCAGGACGAGCCCATCCGAGGGAGCGTCGGGCTGGAGCGCACCAAGTCATCTCCGCCGAGCCGTCCACGACCGCCGCACTACACTTCGTGCCATCGTTGCAACCGTCGCGCGCCGAAGACGTAAACCGGTCTTCCCCGCGCACGCTTGCGGCGATGCCGACGAGGGTCTTGATCTCAATCGGATCAAAGCGCGGCGCCACGACCCCCGAGGGAGTGCTCCATGCAGCAGCACGTTGGTCCATATCCCGGTATCGTGCGCGTGTTTCAACTCCGTCAGACGCTTTCCCGCCGTCCCGAGTTCGATTGGTTCTTTTTGCTGCTTTGGCGACCAAAATCCGCTCATCCGCCAAGTAGAACCTGACTGACGCCTGCCGGCAGGGGTGCGATCCGATCGCCGGCCACGTAAAGAAGAGAGGCCGGGGTAAGTCCCGGCCTCCTTCATGTTCGACCGCTCAGGATTCCCGCGCATCGGCGCAGAGTTGGCCGCTATCTGGAATGCGCAGCACAAAGACGGCGCCAGGCTGGTCAGCCGCCAGTCGCAAAGAGCCGCCATGAGCCTGAGCCAGCTCGGCTGCGATCGGCAGCCCAAGTCCAGTTCCGCCTCGTTTTGTCGATCCTTGGAACGGCTGGAACAGCTTCTCACGCGCTCGGGGCGGCACACCCGGTCCGTTATCTTTGACACGGATTTCTACCCACGATCCCTGGCGCTCCGCTTCGATCGTAATTCGGCCCGGCTCGCCTGTGGCATCTTTCCCCTCTAGGGCCTGATAAGCATTGCGCACGAGGTTCGTCAGGATGCGCATGAGATGATCCGGGTCGGCGTCGATCATGAGATCATCCGCCATACAGGTTTCAAACACGATCTGTGTATTCGGTCCCAGGCCTATGGAATCGCCAACCTCTTCGACGATTGGCTTCAAGGGGATGACTTCGCGCCGCTGGATGGTTTCCTCTGACCTGCCGAATCGTAACGTCTCGTTGCAGAAATTGATGGCGCGATCGAGCGAAGCGATCAGTTTGGGTGCGATGCGCTGCACTGTTGGATCAGGAACGTCAACAAGGCGATCCGATACGAGCTGGGCGTTCGCCAGCATGTTGCGCAAATCGTGGTTGATCTTTGAGACCGCCAAGCCGAGCTGCGCCAGGCGCGTCTTCTGCAAGAGCAGCTGCGAGAGCTGGCGCTGCATCTCATTCAGTTGCACTTCGGCTCGCCCGATTTCATCCGTTCGACCTGACGGCTTGATATGCAGGCTGGCATCTTCGGGATTTTCTCCAAATGCCTCCATGTTCCGGGTGAGGCGAAGGATTGGCCGAATGAACAAGA
Organism: Pseudomonadota bacterium; assembly: GCA_021813195.1. Next base: position 198 of record JAKALI010000899.1, on the reverse strand, counting down.
CACTGATGATGATGTAGACGAGTGCTCCCGCCACGATGGCAACGATCAGTGACAGCCAGAAAATTTCCGTGCCGTAGCGGATCATCGCTCGTTTGAGCGGCTCCTCGGGCATGACAACCTCGATCACGTCGTCGAAGCGCGGTCCGATCAGGCCGATGACACGCATGGTGCGATCTTCGCGCGAATTCAGCACGGACA
>JAKALI010000898.1 GCA_021813195.1 Pseudomonadota bacterium | reverse complement strand
GCACTGGGACAATGCGATCAAGCAAGGACGGCTGGCAGCCAAGAACATGCTGGGTCGCCGCCTGCGCTACGATGAAGTGTCCTACTTCTTCTGCCAGATCGGCGATATCGGTTTCAACGTCCTCGGTGCGACCGAAGAGGCAAATGAATGGATCAGCCGCGGTTCGCTCACCGAATCCACTTTCGCACTATTCTATCTCAACGATGATGTACCGCGCGCCCTGTTCTCGCTCGGCCGACCAGCCGATGAGACCCGGCTCGCAGAAGGTCTGATCCGGTATCGTGTCAATCTGCTCGACGCGAAGGATGTGCTGCGCGATCACCACGCCTCGCTTAATCAGATTCCGACGCAGACAGTTTTGATCTTGCAAGGCGGTGGAGCCCTGGGCGCCTTTGAATGCGGCGTCGTTAAGGCCATGGAGGAATCTTGCATATTTCCCGATGTCGTGGCGGGTATCTCCATTGGAGCGGTGAACGGAGCAATCATCGCGGCCAATCCGCGGAACGCGACCCACGCGCTCGAAGCATTCTGGAAAGATCTCGAGGTGATTACCCCCTGCTTGCCGTTCGTCGAAATGAGACACGCCGCGGCGGCCGCAAACGTCCTGACGTTCGGCGTACCCCAGTTCTTCAAGCCGCGCTGGCTGCCTCCGTTCGACGGACTCTCCGATGTCCCCTGGAATTGGAACAGCTATTACGATGCCTCTCCCCTGAAACAATTGATTTCGAAGTATGTAGATTTCACGACCCTCAAGACCAGCCCGGTGCGACTGCTCATCGGTGCGGTGAATGTGACGAGCGGAGAGCTGGAGATTTTTGACAGCTACGTTGACGAGCTGACGCCCGACCACATTCTCGCAAGCGGAAGCCTTCCGCCCGGCTTTCCCTGGACGGTCATCAACGGGAAGGCCTACTGGGACGGCGGCATTGTCAGCAATTCACCGCTCGATATCGTCATCGATCGCTGCGGACCGGACGGCAAGCGCGTCTTCATTGTCGATCTATTCGCCGGCGAGAGCCCGCTTCCTAACAATCTCGTGGAGATCATGGCTCGACGCGACGAGATCGTCTATTCGGAGCGCGTTCGCAGCGACCTGCGCGTCCGCGAGATCGTGGACGCCTACAGACACCTGATCGATGGAATTCTCAATCAGATTGATCCATCCGAGGCGAGCAAAATCAAGCACTGGCCCAGCTATATCCAGCTTATGGGAAATGGCGCGCCGATGAACATCACTCGCTTCATACGCCAGGGGTCGGCCTCTGAGCCATCATCGCGCGATTACGACTTTTCGGATATTGCGATCCGCCACAATCTCTCGGAAGGATACGCATTGGCGAAGCGAGTGCTCGTCCCGAGCAAGAGCCCCCGGCCCGTGACCAGCGAGTCACCCTGAAGGCATATGACACGCCAAAAGTGTTCGGCGAGTATTCTGCCTATGCACAGCGAACCTGTCAGATCGGCAAAACCAAAAGGGCGAGGCCAGCCAAGACGCGATAGGCGGCGAACACCGTGAAACGATGCGACTGGATATAGCCGAGGAGCCAGCGCACGGCGACAAAGGCCGTTACCGCAGACACGATGAAGCCTGTGCTGAGCGCCGTCCAGGACTCATGCGCATCTTGCACACGCAAGCTTCCATAAAGCTCATAGGTGCTCGCGGCATACATCGTTGGGATACCGACCAGGAACGCAAATTCGGTGGCTGCCCGCCGATCGCTCGTACCAAACACCATGGCGGCGAAGATCGTCGCGCCAGATCGTGAAGTGCCAGGAAAGACGCCCGCAACGATTTGCGCGAGCCCGACCGCGATTGCGACGCCCCACGTCACCTCGCTGCGCTCCTTCTGACGAGCCGCAAACCATTCGGCAGCGACGATCCAGACGCCGCCAATGACCATTGCCCAAGCGACCGGCGCGACAGTCTCAGGAAGCCTGACACCAAGTTTTTTGACAATCAGGCCGAGGATGCTGCTGGTCAGAAAGGCGAGCGCCAGCTTGGCAAGGTAGAGCCGATTTTCCGGGTCGCTCCAATCTGCTAGCGCCAAGAGGCGCCGCCAGTAGATGATCGTCACCGCCAGCATTGCACCGGCCTGAATGACGATATTGAACATGTCCGATCGGGCGCCGAGCCAGTGCTCGGCGATGAGCAAATGCCCCGTGCTCGAGATCGGCAAAAACTCGGTAATCCCCTCGATGACGCCTAGTACGATCGCAGTCCAGTCCAGCATTCGCCTGCTCGCTTCGTCGTTGCGCCACCGGGAATGGACAAAGCAGAGGCCTGCTTCGCCCAAAGATGGAGACGCTGTTCTCGATTGACCCCATTGGTCATAATCGCTACGTTAATCGGCAAGCGCCGTAGTGTATACTACAAAGCCGCTACCGCCGTTTTCGGAGCACCCGATGATCGTTGATTGGGGCCATGCCTGGCCGACCATAACCGCCGCCTTTCTCGCCTCGATCGTTGAGTTTGTGGAAGCCCTGACGGTTGTTCTTGCGGTCGGAACCGTTCGCGGCTGGGCAGGAGCGCTGATCGGCACCGGAGGAGCCCTTGCCCTTCTGTTGGCGATCGTCGTGGTCTTTGGCCCCGCTCTCACCCGGATTCCACTCGATGAAGTCCAGCTCGTTGTGGGGG
>JAKALI010000897.1 GCA_021813195.1 Pseudomonadota bacterium | reverse complement strand
GCGGCAACCGGCGATTCATTCTTGTCCAACTCCCTGAGCCAATTCTCGAGGGCGCCAAAGACCAAGTTCTTGCATGGAACTATTGTCGAAAGAACACGATCGTGCCGACGCTTTCGGCACTTACTAGAGAACGGCTCAAACAGGCGGCAGCAAAGGTCAAAGAAGCGACGCCGTTGTTCAACGGTGATACGGGGTTCAAAGCCTATCGCCTTGATACGAGCAACATTCGAACCTGGGATCCTCGCCGCGATGACATCGCGGGCACTCTCGAAGAATCTGTAGAACACCTCAAGAAAGACCGCGCTGAGCAGGATATTCTGTTCGAGCTCCTGCTGAAGCTCGGTCTGGAGCTGACCGTGCCGACCGAAGAGAAGAAGATCGCCGGCAAGACCGTCTACAACATCGGCGCTGGCACGCTGATGGCGTGCCTCGACACCAAGATTGCAGCTAAGGACGTCGAGAAGCTCGCGCACGGGATTGCCGACTGGCACAAGGAACTGGCTCCCGCTGGTGAAACTGTCGTCGTGTTCCGCGACAGCGCCTTCGCCGATGACGTGGCCAAGACCAACCTCACCGCCATCCTCGCGCAGGCACGTGAGGACCGGCCCATGATCGTGCGCAGCTTGTGAGGACCGGCCGATGAAGCTTCACTTCGAATGGCCCCTCGACTTCCAGGAGCAGGCCGTCAACGCCGTCGCCGATCTCTTCCGTGGCCAGGAAATCTGCCGCACCGAGTTCACTGTCACCAAGCCATCGCGCGGGCAGATCGGGCTTGAGTTCGGCGGCGCCGACCTCGGCGTGAAACCGGGCATGCAGAAGTCGCTTGGGCTGGAAGAGTCTGGCCTTGGCATCGGCAACCGCCTCACGCTGCTGGATGACGAGCTGCTCGCCAATCTGCATGCCGTGCAACTGCGCAACGGTGTACGCCCGTCCGATACGCTCTCCTCGGGCGACTTCACCGTCGAGATGGAGACAGGCACAGGCAAGACCTACGTCTATCTGCGCACCATCTTCGAGCTGAACCGCCAGTACGGCTTCACCAAGTTCGTCATCGTCGTCCCCTCCATCGCCATCAAGGAGGGCGTGTACAAGACGCTGCAGATCACGCGCGAGCACTTCGAGCAGTATTTCCCCTCCGCCAAGGGCTACGATTTCTTCATCTACGATTCCGCCAAGCTTGGCTTGGTTCGCGACTTCGCGACAAGCCCGCACATCCGCATCATGGTCATCACCGTCGGCGCCATCAATCGCTTCGGTGACGAAGTCGAAGCCCAGCAGCTCGACGCCCGCGACAGGCCGACGACGAACGTCATGTACCGGCGCAACGAGAAACTTGCCGATGAGCGCCCGATTGATCTGGTCTCCGCCACGCGCCCCATCGTCATCATTGACGAACCACAGTCCGTGGACGGCGGCCTCGAAGGCCAAGGCCGCAAAGCGATCGAGAAGCTCAATCCGCTGAGCACCCTGCGCTATTCGGCAACCCATGCCGACAAGCACCACATGGTCTACCGGCTCGATGCCGTGGATGCCTACGAGCGCAAGCTTGTCAAGCAGATCTCGGTTGCCGGCATGGAGGTCGAGGGCGTTCACAACAAGCCGTACATCCGCCTCGTCTCCACATCGAGCACACGCGCTGCCGGGGTCACCGCCCGCGTCGAGATCGACGTCCAGCAACAGGGTGGCGTCCGCCGCATGGAAAAGGCCGTGCGCGACGGCGACGATCTGGAGGAGCTGACAGGCCGGCAGCTCTATCGCGGCTATCGCATTGGAGAGATCCGCGCAGGCCGAGGACAGCAGCTCGCCGAGATCAAGATGCCCGGCGAGGAGAAGTTCCTCGAACCCGGCCAAGCCATCGGCGAGGTCGATCCCGACCAGGTCAAGCGGCAGATGATCCGCCGCACGATCAAAGAGCACCTCGATGCTGAAGTTCGCCTCGCCCCGCTCGGCATCAAAGTGCTGAGCCTGTTCTTCATCGATGCGGTCGAGAATTACCGCCGCTACGAGGAGACGGAGGTTGGCGGCAAGAAGCAGTCGACCGCCCACAAGGGCAAGTACGCGGTGATGTTCGAGGAAGAGTACCGGCGCGCTGCCAAGCTCCCCGAGTACCAGACGCTGTTCAAGGACGTCGATGTCACGACCGAAGCGGCCGACGTCCACAATGGCTATTTCTCCATCGACAAGAAGGGCGCGTGGAGCGACACGGCCGAGAATAACCAGTCGAACCGTGACAACGCCGAGCGCGCCTACAATCTCATCATGCGCGACAAGGAAAAGCTGCTCAGCTTCGACACCAAGCTGAAGTTCATCTTCTCCCACTCCGCCCTGCGCGAAGGCTGGGATAACCCCAACGTCTTCCAGATCTGCGCGCTGCGTGAGATTGGCACCGAGCGCGAGCGCCGCCAGAGCATCGGTCGCGGGCTGCGCATCTGCGTCAATCAGAACGGCGAGCGCGTGCGGGATACGAACGTCAACATCCTGACGGTCATCGCCAACGAGAGCTACGAGACCTTCGCCGAGCAATTGCAGACAGAGATCGAACGAGAGACCGGCTACCGGTTCGGCATCGTCGAGCCACAGCAGTTCGCGGCCATCGCCGTGACCAAGCCTGACGGCTCGACCGGCGTGCTCGGCTTC
>JAKALI010000067.1 GCA_021813195.1 Pseudomonadota bacterium | reverse complement strand
GAGAATGCCAGCGCTTTGGCGGGTCCCCTATGGCTCCAAAGGATTGTAGTCGGCTGCCCTCGCTCGGAATCCCACATTCTTATACTGCCGTCGGAGTTCGCAGTTGCAAAGCGTCGGCTGTCCGGCGTGAACCGGACCATCCACACCATCTCGACGCCAATCTGGAGGACGGCAATCTCAGAAAGGCTTCCGGCATCGAAAAGACGAACTGTCCCATCCGTGGAGTTAGTCACGATACGACGGCCGTCGGGACTCAGCACCGCCAGCCGCAGAGCGGCATCGTGCTTGCCGATCATCTGGGACGCTTCTTCACTCGCGATCTGCGTATAGCGAACCGTCTTGTCCCAGGAGCTCGTGAGCAGTGCGGAGGAAGCGTCATTGAAACCGAGACTGGCCACGCGACCCGAGTGAAGCGCCAGCCGAGCAATCCCTGAAAAACTCTGCGCGTCCCACAACCACACAAATCCATTAGCGCCACCCGCTGCGAGCCGCCTACCATCGGGGCTGAAGGCGACCACGCTGAATGCTTCGGACCCTCCGCGGAGCGTGGCCATCGGTTGGCCGGTACGCAGGTCCCACAACCTGACTGTTCCGTCGTCGGAGACCGTTGCCAGTACGCTGCCGCCAGGACTGACAGCTATGGCATTGATGACGAGTGTGTGACCGTCGAAGGAGTATCGAAGCTCTCCGGTGTCCGCACTCCAGGTCCGGGCCACGTTGTTTGCGGCCGTGATGATGAAGCGGCCGTCTGGGCTGAATTCAGCAGCTTGGACAAGCGAATCCTGCGTTGGCAAAGAGAATAATGCTTTCCCGTTCGCGGCATCCCAGACGCGCAAGACGGAATCATTGTCGTCCGATCCGGTCAGCAAGCGGCGTCCATCTGGACTGAACGCCACAATCCTCACCTCGCCCGCGTGGCCGCTCAAGGTCGCAACGTGGCGGCTCTCATTCGCGGCAGCGGCAAGGCGACCTTCCAACTCCGTTGAAAGCGGTGTCCATGGCAGTGCTCCCGCCGGAGGGTAGGCCTGCAGCGCGTAGCGCATGGCGCGCTCATAGCGATTGTCGTTGATCGCTTCGATGACCTTGCTGGTGAACACCGCCTGCTCGCGCTTGGTCGTCTCGATGTCCTGCCAGATCACGCCGGCGAGGCCAGCCACGAGCAGAACCGCCACGCCCATCAGCGCCCACATCGCGCGCTTCTGGAAGCGGCGTGTGCGCGCGACTTGCGCGCGCTCGGTTTCGGCGCGAGCCTGCTCACCCTCGCGGCTCGCGGTGATGTAGGCGCGGTGCAGATCGGTCGGGGATTGGTCGCCGGAATGTCCGCGCGAAACCCACAACTCGGCATCGGCGAGCTCCGATCCACGCAAGAGCAGCGCGTCGGCGCGGGATTTGCGCGCCCACTCCGCCGCAAGCTCACCGAGGCGTGTGTGCTCACGCAGCCAGGCGATATCGGTCAGGAGCGCGGCGGATAGCGCGGTTAGCCCGGTGGTTTCCTCAACCGCATTGCGCAGGAAGATGTAGTTGAGCCGCTTGAGCCGGCCCGGCACGGCGTCGGCGTCGGCCGACGCATCGCGGATCACGACGGGGAGGATGCGCTTGCCCAGCCGCTCGGCCTCGTTGACCTCCCAGTCGCACACGGCCGAGGCGACCGAATCCGGCGAGAGCAGGAAGACGACCGTATCGGCCGTCTCGATCAGCTGCGCGAGCCGCTCCTTCCATGGCTCGCCGGGCAGGATGTCGTGCTTGTCGAGATAGGCGCCGAAGCCGCGCGCGAGGAGCTGATCGCGGAGCCGCTCGGCGGTCGCGAGGTCCTTGCGAGAGTAGGATAGGAAGACGTGGAGGGGTTGATCGGGAGCGGCGACACGTGGGTTGCGGGTCGTCGCACTTGAACGGTCTGCCGAGGAAGAATTGCCGTCGGGCTCGATCGCGCCAATTAGACGTATCTGGTTCACCGTCAAACCCTCTCCCGCTTCGGCAGACTTTCGAAAGCGTGAACCCTATTGGCGTGCCGCAATGCTCGACCTTATCAGGTCGATCTGCTTTCCCTGGCTCTCCGGTGCGAGCCAGCGCATCTGCGCACCGCTCTCCATCTTCAGCGTCAACGCGTCGTTGCCGTCGAAGTCAGCAGTTTCGATCCCGTCGGGCAACGGGATCTTCTGCAGGTCGTGAAAGCGGAACAACTCGAACCGGTTGCTATCTGCCTTATGCGTTAAAATGAGCTCGTCGTTTGGCGACAGATCAGCCCTGCTAATGTTGTCGAAGAAATTCGCAGTGTCGTTAGGTGTGTAACGATAGGTCATACGCGAAAGATCCACGACACCGGCGGCCTTGCTGTGTCCCGCGCTCCCATGCGCTTCCCTGAAGATCAACACCCTGCTTGCGTCCTCTGACGCGTCGATGGCCGTCGCCCCAACCCAGAATGCGAGGTACTCTAGGGTGCGCAAATCCGCGCGCTTGAGGCCCGAATTGGTATCGGCCGAGAACGACAGGTTCGCCACCTCGATCCTCCCCAGTGCGTCCCCGTCCGGCTCGGGCAGCATTAGTAGCCTCAATGCAGCCTCGCGAGGCTTCCATTCGAGCAGCCCGGGGAAAGGATAGGCACCGATCAGATGTCGTCCTGCGATCTTGAGGTGTGACGTATCGGCATTGTGCCCGTGCGCCTTTTCCGGAAATCGCGGCACGCACGTCAACAAGAACTGCGGCACCAGGCTTTCGCCCCGCCTGGTCAGAAGCACGAAGCTCCCCGCGATCTCACGCCCGTCCTTGCCTGTCGGCGGCGCGCATTCGGTCGCGTCAAGGAACATCAAGTGATCGTCGCGTGACAGCATCCTGATGTCAAGCTTTCCAGCGGCCAGGCTCTTGCGCGCGAGTTCGCGCACGACGGTATCGGCGATCGGCAGCTTGGTCGCCTTTACGCCACCCTCCGTCTCCAACAGGATGAGGCTGCCGTCCCGATCGGGAAATACGCCCGCATCTTCGCTCCAATACGCACTATTGCTCTGCTGCCCCGAACCATCGAGCAGAGGGCGCGCCGCCGGCTTGCCACCCTTCAGGTCCACGGTAAACGCTTTGAACGGCGAGCCATCCTCCGATTGCGTTGAGTCGGTAATGATCAAAACACTTTCCCCGTCCCCCTTCTCGGGTGCGATGAACCTCACTTGATCCTTGCCGAGCTCGCACTTGGCGCGCGCCCCGAGCGGAGAAAGCTCGGCAAAGGAGGTCGCGGAGCTGTGCAGCCTCAGCACGCAATTGGATCGCAGCGTGATCGCAAGCCGGCCATCGAGTCCGATCTGTATCAGCTTACCGGCAAGCCGTCCCGCTAGCGGCGATGCTCCGGATGCCGATGCCTCCGGCTCCATCACGACGGTCGCATCTGCGTTGCGGTAGAACGCCGAGACGAAGCCGTCCCCATCCCATGTCTCGACGTCGAGCGTCGAGCGCGGCGGCGGCTGATGCAAAACCACTTCGCTTGAGCCTCGCCCTCGGCTCGCGAGTATCGCGCCGCTATCCGAGCGCAGGATATCGATGCCGTTGCGGAGCCGGCCGATCTTGTTGAGACCTTTGGGGCCATCATCATCCTCGTTCGTGGCCCGCCGCACGCCGCTGTCGTTGCCCGTTGTCGCGACGACCGCGCGCGGACTGAGCTTAACCCGCATGAGCGCCGTCGGCGCGAGCACGACGAGATCGGTGCCGTTGCTTTCGAACAAGATCGCCAGCGGCTCCTCCGCCAGCTCGATCGTTTTGAATTGGCGCCGGTCACGTTCGGTGACGCGCCCCGTCAGCCAGATGTGGACACGCTTGTTCTCACTGATGACGATCGTCGAGCCGTCCGGGCTTACCGCCATGATGTTCTGCGAGGGCAGCGGCTCGAATAGCTCTTCGACGATCATGGCGTACTCCGCCACGGGCGTCGGCAGCGGCTTCTGTGCCGGCTTGGCATTGGCGGCGGCTGCGGCGGCCGGTGTCTGCGCTGCGGGTTGAGCCTTGGCCTTGGTTGGCGCTACAGTCGGAACTGTTGAGGTAGCGCGTGCGGGCTGGGCAAGTCGCCACAAGTCGAATTGGGTGATGGTACCGCGCGCGTCTGCCTCAATATCGGTGCGCGCGGTGATGCAGATCGCGCGCGACTGCGAGCACGCGGCCGGTGCGTTCAGCATGACGTGGCCGTCGTCGTCCTCGTCCGGCGGCTCGGACTTCTGGTTCTTGTCGGGCTTGAGCCGCAGTTTGACGTAGCCGGCGACCGCAGCGTACTTCGGATTGGTGGTCAGCCCCGGCGCCTCCTGGAACATGTCGTCGCGTGATGCGAGGACTCGCGTGTAATCCTTGCCGCGCCAGACGAAATTCTCCTCCAGCTTGCGGACTTGCGAAAGCTTCGCCTGCTCGAGCGGCTGCGATATCAGCGTCGGAGCGCCCCTCGCAGGAACGCGCGCAAACTTGTAGTCCTTCCTCGAATCTTCCACGTGCGAGACGACGAACACGTCGGCACCATCGCGCACCAGCTCGGCCCGGTTCCACTCGTCGCCGAGCGGCGCGGTCTCGCATGCCCGGCCTCGAGCATCGCAGCGCAAGATAAGAGACCGCGTCGGGGTCGACAGCACCCCGTAGAGCTGGTCGCCGGCCCGCAGCAGCTCGCCGAAGCCGTTGCGCTCGCGCTTTCGCCCTGTCGTCGGCAGCGCGTGGAGGCGCTCGACCAGGGCGGTGTCGAGGAACTGCGTTGCCAGTGCTTGCGCCGATGCACTCGCGGGCAATACTCTGTTAATGGGATTATCGAGCAGATGCGTCAGCTGGCGCTGCGCGAGTTCGACCTTTCCGTTCTGTAGACTGTATCTTGCCTCATTCAACAAGGCGTCGTTGCGGAAGAACAGCGACAGCAATCCGACCTGCGCCAGCACACCGAGGCCGGCGACGCCGCCAATAAACCAATACCTCTGCCTCCGCGTCGCCGCCTGCCGGCTCGCGAGCAGGAGGTCAAGCACTTCCTGCGCCGGCGCTGGCGCTTTTTCCGGGCGATTGTCCTTCCAGCGCTCGGCCTCGGCGAGCGCGCCGCGTGACAGCAGCAGCGCCGATGTGCGCCCCTTCGCCAGCCATTCCGCCGCCCGATCCTGCCACCGCGTCGCCTGCTTCAGCCAGGCGTGATCGGTCTCGAGCACTTGCACGAGCGTGTCGAGATCGCGCGTGAGGTCGAACAAGCGATCCGGCGGCAGGATGTGGATCGCGCCGAGCTGGCGCGGCAGCTCGGCCGGGTTCACGAGGCCGACCATCACCGGGACAAGCCGCTTGTTGCGCGCCTTGACCTCGTCGAGCTCCCAGTTGACCCACTCGGAGCGGATCGAGGCCTCGCTGACGAGCCAGATCACCGTATCGGAGAGGCGGATGAACTCGGCCAGCTCCTTCTGCCATTCCTCGCCGAACGGAAGGTCGCGCGTATCGATTTTGACCTCGAAGCCGCGCTCGGTAAGTGCCGCGACGATCGCGTCGGCGGCGACCGCGTCGCGCCGCGAGTAGGAGATGAAAATCTTGAGCTTGTCGTTGCCGGCCGCCTTTGCCGGCTGAGCCACACCGCGTGCCATGACATTCGCTCCCCGAGCCCTGTCGCGACAATGCCCGAGGTTAGCACAGGCGCGGGTCGTCTTTGAAAGGGCTACTTGCCACGGATTGCAGGACGCGGTTTGGGCTCCGGCGCCTCGAGTATCGGCCCTCTGATGATCGATCCCCTTCCGTCCCGGACGTGAAGACCTCTACTGATCTCCGTGCCGAGGCGGGTGATCTCCGCGCTGGACGCCGGTGCCTCCGCCACGAGCCTTTCGAGCATCGCCTCGATCTCGTCGAAGCTCTCGGATAGCGGCCGCCGCCGCTCGTCCTTGCCGGCGGGAATGCCATCCATGGGCTCGATCTGCGACGCCGCCTTGTCGCGCGCGTCCTGGAGCGATTTGCGTGCCCATGCGAGATCCCGAGCGACGCGCCGCGACAGCTGGCCTTGATCGAGTTCGAAATCGTCGCGTTGCCAGGTCCAAGCCGCGGCTTTGCCGGGCGCTGCTGCCGAGGGATCAGGTGCGCCCCTCAGCGCGTCGCGAAACTGATCGAGCGTCCTGATGGCTGGCTTGGCCGCATTGTCCGGTGGTGCCGCCTTGCCCGCCCCGCCGCGCCCTCGCAGGACGCCACGCACCCAGTCGCGAAGCTTGTCGAGCGTCGCGACATCGGGCATGGCGGCTTCAGCGATCTTTGCGCCGACCGACTCGGCGAGGGATTTCACAAGCTCCCGTGCGATTCCGCCGTCGAGGCCGGGCACCAGCTCGGACATCGCCGCGGCGGCAGCCGTCGCGGCGGCCTCGCGCACGGTGCGGTGGCGGAAGGTCTCGGCCTCGGCCTCCCGTGCCAGCGCGGAGAGCTCGCTCATCGTCGGGTAGCCGGACGACGTCTCGGGCCCACGCGACGAGTGTGAACGGAACCGCTGCTCAGCCGCACTCGCGTTGCGGGCCGGTCGCTCGGCGCGGTCCACGCCCTCGGCTGCGTAGGCGAGGTTGGCCTTCACCCGCGGCAGCTTGCGGCGGACCTCCTCGGGCGTCAGCACGAAGAACGCCTGGATGGCTGTCCGTTCGTCCTCGGTGAGCTCGCGCAGCTTCTGCTCCGTCCAGGCGGCGCCGGCGGCCTCGGCGAAGGTACGGTCGCGCTCTGCGAGCGCCTCGTTCATGTCGCTGCGCAGCTTGGCGTTCCAGGTCATCTCGCCATTGGCGATGCCTAGCCCTGAGAAAAACGTGAACGAGGTGACGGTGAGCAGCATGAGGTAGACCGCGGCGGCGAGGTCGCGGGCGCGCGAGAACCGGCTGAGCGCCCAGCTCTGCGGAATGAGAAGTGCGAGGACCGTGGCCACCGCGAGCGCGATGAGCAGGTTGCGCAGCGAGATGACGCGCTCCATCGCACCGCGTGCCGACGACAGCCAGACTTCGGCGGCGCGCACGGCGGCGGGCGAGACATGGTCGACGATCCACAACACTAGCTGTGCCGCGACGACGATGGCGACGCCGAGCGTGACGCAGGCGATGCCGTCGCGCAGGCTCGCGGTCGCAGAGGCGATCACGCGACCGGTGAGCGAGCCGTAGGCGGAGAGACGGACGGCGTTGTGGAGAGTGTTCGCGATGGCGAGCAGGAGTAGCATGAAGAGGAGCCAGCCGAACACGCTTTGCCACATGAGGGCGAGGATAAATGCGGTGAAGAGGATGGCGGCCGTGCCGATGAGGAGGCCGAGGCTTGCTTCGCTGGAGCGGGTGGATGGCATTGGGAAATCGCCGGGAAGCCGGAGCTAATTGTGAGCCAAGCCAGACAGATCGCGGGCCACACGGAAGCCGTTGATCAAGCTGCGGTTCCCAGGTGAGGTACTGCCGCGGCTGGCCGAGCGAAGGTCACCCCGGTAGCCGTGAAAGGAACCGCCTCGAACAACGCGGTGGCAACCATCTGTATCTGGAGACTTTGATCCGTCTGTCGCTACCTTGGCGTAACTTTCCAAGTAGCAGTCTTGTACCCATTCCCAGACGTTACCGTGCATGTCGTATAGGCCGAAGCCATTTGGTTTGAATGATCCTACTGGCGCAGGCTTCTTCTTGTCCCACTCGCTGCCGCAGTCGGAGCAATGGGCGTTCTTTAATCCAGCCTCACCGCCCCACGAGTAGGTCGTCGTTGTGCCGGCCCGAGCTGCGAATTCCCATTCGGCCTCCGAAAGTAGACGATAGACCATCCCTGTTTTGATAGACAGCCAGCTGATGTACTGCTGGACATCGTTCCACGACACGTTGATTGTTGGCTGCTTGTCTCGTCCCCCGTCTGCATCACTCGGTCTATACGAGCATCCGCCAGCAACGAGGCAGGCATCCCATTCGGCGAACGTCACCTCGTACTTCGAAACGAGGAATGGACTTGCGATCGTCACCTTGCGTTGCGGCCCTTCGTCATCGTTGCGATCTTTCTCGGAAGTGGGCGATCCCATCATGAACTCGCCCGGCGGGATTACGACCATCTCTGGACAGGCCTCGCTGGCACAGTCACGCCGGACATCGCCTGGCTTCAGACTGACATCTGCCAGCCGATTCCAGTATCCGTTGTAGACTCCCTCCAAGTACGTGGGATCGAGGATCTTGAAGTAGGCGAGCGCCGCAACGGCGACCACGCTTGTTGCCAAGCCGCCTATCACTAACTTTCCCCGACGAGCGCGCCAGCGTTCGGCCCTCTCCTGTTGCTGGCACGAAGACACGTAGGCTTTGTCTGTCAGCTCCAAATTCACCGCCAGATCGTGCCTCGCCAATAGCCGCTCGGCGGCACGCAACCGCTCTCCGTCATGCACCAGCCACTCGGATACCTTCCCATTCGCCGCCCAGTCCCGCGCTGCCCGCTTGATGCCGTCGAGCACAACAAGCTGCCCCGCATCCCCCGCGAGCCACCCCTGCAACAGCCCCCACTGGCGCAGCAGCGCCTCGTGCGCCGGCTCGATCGTCCTCTCGCGAGTGTCCTTTGCGACGTCCGTCGACAACAGCCTCTGCTCCACCAGCAGGTCGATCAGCGGGCGCGCCTCCGCCGGGATCTCCGACAGCCGCGCCACGCGCCGCCGCGGCGCCTTGGTGTCCGGGTCGATGCCGGCGAGCCATGGAATCAGGCCGCGCCGCAGCAGCGCCAGCCGCGCCTGCCGATCCTTTGGAATGCGCGAATTGCCATCCGCGGCCTTGAAGGCGCGCTCGATGGCCGCCTCGATCGCGCCGGTGATCCCGCCGAGCGCCGCGTAATCGCCGAGCTTCAGGTCGCCATCGCCACCGTATTCCAGGTAGAGCCGCTCCAGTGTGAAGGCGAGCAGAGGCAGCGCGTCCTTGGCGCCACCCGCTTCGATGTCGGCGAGCAGCCGCTCGGTCAGCCGGTCCTCGATCACGAGCTTGCGCTGGGTCCCGTCGAGCCGCCGCGCCGGTCCGCGGATGACCTCGGCGTAGTTGCCCTGCGGCATCGGCGGCAGGCTGAGTGTCGATTGGCGCAGGCCCTCCAAGGGTTTCGCCATCTGCAGGCGCTCGTAGTTGTCCGAGCGAATGGTGACAACCGCCATCAGCGCGGGCGCATCCTCGGTGATCAAATCACGCAGCAGGACCAGGAGCGCCTGCGCCTCAGCCGCACCTTCGGCGAGGAACAACTCCTCGCCCTGGTCGATCGGCAGGACCAGTGTCGGAGGCTTGGGTTGTGCAACTCCCAACGCGGAGGGCCGTTTCGCGGCGGCGCTCTCGACCAAAGCTGCAAGCATGGGCCGGATTGTGACAGCGCCGCCTGCCACCGACTCCTGCACGCTCGCGCGTGGCAGCACGTGTCCATTTCGCGACAGCGCTTCCGTCAGCGCTGCGACAAACCCGGTCTCTCCGCTAAGCGCTGCCCGCTCGGAACGCACGATAGGCAGCGGCAGGAAATGCCGGTCGTCGCGGGCGAGTCGCGGCAACAGACCGGCGCGCAGGAAGCTCGACTTGCCGCCACCTGATGCACCGAGGATCACGAGCAGCCGCGGCGGCGCCGCGTCGCGAAGCCCACGAAGACGATCGAGCGTCTCAACGATCGGTCCGTCGCGGCCGAAAAAGATGCCAGCGTCCTCGGACTCGAGTGGACGGAGACCACGGTAGGGCGGCCGGTTGGGATCGCTCTGCGGCGGCCATGCGAAGTATTTGGCGTCGAGGCGCGCCTCGATCAGCCCGATGCGCAGGCGGTTCAACCCTTCGCTGGAAAGCGCGACCTCGGCCGTCGGCACCACGCCGGGTTTGTTCCGGTCAGCAGGCAGCGTCACTGTCGTCGTGTGGTTGCGCACGCCCGCGATCAGGTCGATGACCTGCCATTCTGCCGACATCTCGACAGGCAGATCGGCCAACGGGGTTGGAGCAATGATGGCCGGGAGGATCCGCTTGTTGAACGAGCGGGCCATCTGGAACTCGGCGACACACCACGTCGAGCGCGCCCACTCCGGCGAAACGAGGAAGACCACCAACTCGCAGCGTTCGGCCGCACGCTTCAGCGCATCCTGCCAACGCTCGCCACCCTTGATGCCGCGCTCCGAATGGAAGTCGAGGAACACGTCGTCCCAGCCGTGCGACGCCATCCATTCCTTGATGGCGATCGCCTCGGCGTTGTTGGCAGAAGAATGCGAGATGAAAATGCGCGACACCGGTCGCCCCCGCCAAGAAGCCCATTGCGGCGGATGCTACCAATCGGGGGAGATGTTGTCAGCGGTTCGCATCCAGTGCGGACGGACAGCAAGCCGGCGTTTCAGCCAACAGCGGCAATTCGCGGGGCTGCCGCGCCAGCCGCCCACCGGGACATTGCGGTGCGCGGCAGGTTGAAGGAGCGCATTATCGGATCCTCGGCATCCTGCAGGCTTTCTTCCCCGAACGCGACTGGGACATGCCCGTGCGCTTGACCATTGGCTCGAGGTTGGGACGCTCCGGAGGCGACAATACAAGACTATGCGCGGTTGGGATCAGCTTGGGACTAAAAGCCATTGGCTGGACCGGCCGAGCAGCAGCCGCTCTGGTCTGCAACACTCGCGCTTACCTTCACCTGATTACGCACCATGCTAAGCCTTCACGGCGCCATTGTGTCGGGGGAAAATGCGAGCCGATCGAGGGAGATGATCATGGCTCGCAATCGCATCCAGTTCCAGAAGGGTCTCTCTGAGGCCCGCTTTCAGGCTCTCTACGGTGACGAGGACAAGTGCCGCGCGCTCGTCGTCGCGTGGCGCTGGCCGAACGGCTTCGTGTGCCCGAAGTGCGGCGGCGTCGATCACTGCATCGTCGGTCCGAGACGGCTCTTCCAGTGCAATGCCTGCCGTCGCCAGACCTCGCCGACGGCGGGCACGGTGTTCGCCTCGACCAAGGTGCCGCTGACGACCTGGTTTCGCGCCATGTACCTGATCACGCAGACCAAGCAGGGCATCTCCTCGATCGAGCTCGGCCGGCGGCTCGGCACCACGCAGACGACGGCCTGGAAGATCAAGACCAAGCTCGCCGAGGTGATGCGGATCGCCGGCGAAAAGGAGCGGCTCTCGGGCCGCGTGGAAATGGACGACGCCTATCTCGGCGGCGAGAAGGGCGGCGGCAAGACCGGCCGCGGCAGCCCCGGCAAGAAGCCGATCGTCGTGGCCGTTCAAACAGATGAGAAAGGCCGGCCGCGCAAGATCAAGCTCAAGCGCATCGCGCGCTTCAAACGAGCCCGCGTGAAGAGCCTGACGAAGCGCATCATCACGCCGGGGGCAAGCGTAGTCACCGACGGGCTCGCCTGTTTCCATGGCGTCGCGGATGCCGGCTGCGAGCACATCGCGCTGGCGACGGGCGGCGGCCGAAGAGCGGCGCGCCATCCTTCGTTCAAGTGGGTCAACACCATGCTCGGCAACATCAAGACGGCGATCGTCGCCACCTACCGCGCCGTGCGCAAGAAGCACATGGTCCGCACGCTCGCCGAGTTCGAATGGCGCTT
>JAKALI010000896.1 GCA_021813195.1 Pseudomonadota bacterium | reverse complement strand
GGTCGATGTGCATGCCGTCGAGGCGTAAAGCCCCGAGCAAATGTACACATCCGCATACGGGATCGGCACCAGCACTCGGCCAGCTCCCGTTGGGTTGGCAATTTGCGTCGCCGCCCCCTGCATCGAGGCCCCCTGCGCATGAACCAAGAGGGCTGCGAGCGGAAGAACGGCGATGATCGCTAGAACGCGACGCATAGACTATTCCTTCTTCTTCTTGGACTCGACGGATGCCGTTTCTTCATCCCACCAGCGCTTGGAGGCGGGAACGTCGGCCATTGTCTTGACGCCGGCATCAACGGCGCGCCGCCAATCGAGGATGCAAACGCCGATTTGGGACATGTGGAAGGCGATGCCCGGTTTCACGTCCTCGCCGCAGTTCGGACACGCATCGGGCAACGTCGCGGTAACGTGCCACGGCTCGTTAACGTGGAAATATTCCGCAGCGACGTGATGCTCCGGGCCGATCTCGGCCGACTTGCCAGTCCGAAACAGTTCCTTCGCGTGAGCGATCAGGCGCCGGTAATGCTTCTCCATGCGCGCCTTCGCCTTGGCCAGTTCCTCCGGCGTCGGCGGCATGTTCACTGTCCAGAAGTAGCCGCGCCGGGTGAGGTCATCGCTGCCGCCTCCGTCGAGCCAGAGTGCGTCGTCCGGAATGTCGATCCAGACATTCGTCCCCAAGTTGGTCGAATTCAGCAGGTCTTGGGCGACTCGCTCGCCCACGTAGCCGCGGTTCCGAACTTGGCGGTCGTCGTCGGTCGCAACCGTGTACTTCTCATTGACGATGTTTGGAATGCGCACGCATTCGCACCAGTCCTCGTCTGGCCGGCACTTCCGCAGGCGAACGCATGGGAAGAGCGGCGGCTTGCGCACTTCCACGTAATCCTTCTCGTTCTGTTCCTTGGCGATGCAGATGACGTGGACGTAGTAGTCCGGCTTCCGGTCCACGTTCGGGTCGTTATTGCAGCCCTTCAGATCGAGCGGAACGTTGGAGGCGAAAAACCCCGGCTGCTTATCGGGCAGCGGAAGCGCCATCGGTTGCATTGACTGTTCTAGTGCTCGCATGTGTCTCCTTAACCTGTCGCGCGAACGGTTGCTCCCAGCGGCAGCTTGCCGGGAAGCGGGTATCTCATTTGCCTTTCGATCTGCTCGGCCTTCTGCTGGACCGCGCTCCGCGTGTTGCGCTGCCCACGGAAGCTCACTGGGCCGTGGAAGCGAGGCATTGCCGACTGCAGGCAATCGGCGATGCGTTCGCGCTGGGCCTTCGTTTCCTTCTCCCTCGATTCCTTGAGGGCATCGAGGTTCTTCCGGCAAGAATCGCCGCGGTGCCTCTTGACGACCCAGACCATCATCCGAAGGACGGAAGGGTTAAGTCCAGGCGTGTCAAGGCGCACAGCTTCGCCATCCTCGCGGAACGGCTGAACGATTTCGTAGCGGCCGCTCGACGGATACGGAATCTCGTCGGGCCAACTGGTCACTGGGTAGTCGGAGGCCGGGCGCCATTCGCAGAGCATCCAGCAGGCGATGCGTCGATGAGCCACGTACTCGTCCGATACCATGCGGCGACGAACCGGCGTCTCTCCCCACTGGAGGATGAACGCCGGCTCGCCGTAAGGATTGGTGCCCCCTGCTAGCAGGAGAGCATCACGGTAATGTTTCGGTGCAATCATGGTTACGCGGCTAAATGCTCGGTTGCGCGGCATTCTGGATGAAAAGGGCCGCACGAACGTTGCTGTTGACCAGGTTGAGCCCCGCCACATAGGCGAACATCGACGACGTGAGGTAGCTCCCGTTCACGATGTCCGGCACCGGTGCAACCGTGATGCCGCCGCCGAAGTCGTACAGTTCCAGCGGGAGCAACTCGCCCAGGTACCAGGTCGAATAGGTGAACAGGTCGAGACGCCCCGGAAGAGCGTTCCAGTCCACCATGAGGTCGATACCGGAAAAAGTGGCTGGCCACTTCTTTTTCGCCATGTCCGGCGTGGTGTCACCCCGAATGTCGGGCTGGTTGATGAACTGGCTGTTCAGCGCCAAGTTTGCGATTTGCATCGCCTGATCCGGGCCCGTGTACCACTGCGCCTTGTCGATCGCCGGGTTGTCCGGTCCGAGGGCGCGTCCCAGCAGGACGGCGGCACGGTATCCCGTGCTCAATGAGATGGCCCCTAAATTCAGGTTGATGGTCGGGGTTGAAAGGCGCCCAGGGTAGTCGGCACGCGACAGACCGCCAAGCGTCCCGGAGTTGCTATTCACGCTCCAGGCCCGAAGTCCAAGAATCGAACTGCCAGCGGCGCCGGATGCGCCATTGACTACAAGAACGTCGGTTGTGGTCGTTCCCGCAGGGAGCGCCCCCGCAGAATAGATCGTCTGGCTGACCGGATCGACGTAGCTTACGGTAAAAGACCCACGGAGGGCACCGGCGGAACTGTAGACCTGGATGGTCTGCTGGTCAGTGAACTGGAAAGCATTATTGAGGCCAACGATGCTCGATGTTGACTGGCCAGTGCCAGTGCCGTTGTTGATCGTCGCGTTGGTCGGGATCGTGTCGAGGGCTCCCGTGCCGTCGCCCTGAATGAGGGCGTTGAGGCCCTGTGTGGCCTGTTGGAAGCTGTTTTGGAGTTCCTGCGCCTGCACGTTGAAGAGTC
>JAKALI010000895.1 GCA_021813195.1 Pseudomonadota bacterium | reverse complement strand
TCCGATCTCGCCCAGCTTGAGCAGCAGGGCGTGGTCTGTGCTTGAAAGGGATGTGACGAAATCGGACGCGAGTTTAAAACCCCGAGCGTTCGATTTGGGACTAGGACCCAACCCGATTGAGGTAAGGACGCCGCGCACACAGCTTCTGCGCGGTTGCGAGGAGTTGGTCGGGCCACACGGGTTTGGGCAGAAAGCTGAGATAGCGCTTCGGGCCGGCGACTGCGATGATTTCAGCTTCATCATAATCGGAATAGGCTGAAACGATCACGATGTGAACGCGCCGATCGAGATTGCGAATGCGCCGCGCCGTCTCGTAACCGTCGATCCCCGGCGGCATCCGCATATCGAGAAAGATGACCCGGTAGCCGTCGCGACTGCGGACGGCCTCAGCGACAAACTTCACAGCGTCTTCACCCTGATCCACGAAATCCACGCGCCAATCAATCCCAAGCTCCGGCTCTCGTACTTCCCCCATCAACTGGAGTTCAAAGTCGGACAGCCGCGCCTCGCGCGCGCGCTCCACGGCCCCCTCCAACACATGGCGATACGCGGCAATGACGCCCAGATCATCGTCGACCACGAGTATGCGCGGTGAAGATCCATTAAGTTTTACAGACGTGTCCATCACGCAGCCTCCCGGCGTACATCGGCGGATATCATGTGCGAACCGTCGGAGCCCGATGACGGTGCACAGCATGGAAGTTCAAGAATGAACGTGGCCCCCTTGCCCACGCCGCCGCTGCGGGCCGAGAGCTGACCGCCAAGCGTTCTCGCGGCGTTGGCACACCAGTGAAGCCCAAGCCCGCCGGCGCGATGGCCTCTCGTACTGAAGCCGCGCTCGAATATCCGTTTCAGATTACGAGCCGAGATGCCTTCTCCATTATCGATGAATGCGATTGCGACCGCCCCGGCGTTTAACTCAGGTGCCTTAATTTCAATCCTTAGAATCTTTTCGCCGCAATTATTCGAGACCGCTTCAACGGAATTATTGAGGATATTCGCAACGATCTGGCGCAGAACCGCCGCATTGGCGCTCACGACAACGGGTCCGCCGCACATCTCCCAAGTCAACGCTGCGCCACTCTCTCCGAGTTGGGTACGTGCGAGACCATCGATCAAGGAGCGGACTTCAATTGGCTCACTCTCGAGCCTGTGGCGAGAATACTTTTCATAACCGCTGACCATCTCCTCAACAGCCTCGCTTGCAGACATGATCTGGCGGGCCGATGCACGCACGCGTTGTGCGAAATCGAGGGCGAACGGCGCCTTTGAAATGATCAGCGCAGCACACTTCTCGCGAATTTCGGTTTCAATATTTGGTTCATCCATGCGAGCCAATGCTGCCTTCACACTCCGCAGCCAGGACTTTTCGGACTCCGTCACGATCTGCCATGCCGCAATATTGACAGGGCTCATCCCGTTACGCACGTTATGCAGTGTGCCCGCCGCCCATTCAGACATGCCGGCAAGATACGCGCTTTCGGCAAGTTCATCACGCAGTCGGTTAACCTGAGCGACCATCGTGTTGAACGAGCCCGCCAATTGGGAAATCTCGTCCGAACTGGCGGCATGAGGAAACGTCCGCAGTCGGCCGTCCGCAATCGTTTCGCCGAAATGTTTTTGGAGGGCTTCGATCCGGCCAATCACGGTGATCCGCATGACGAGCCAGAGCATCGCCATGACGAGAGCTGCGACGACCAGGCTATGAAGCTGAGCGGACCAAATGGCGTCCGCGCCGGCCGAACTGATATCTCGCTCGGTGACCGCCGTGAGTAGGGCGACCGGCTCACCCTTTAGCCCGATCAACGCCGATTTGGTTGCCAACACGCCATCCTGGACATGCAGGCTTGGCTCGCTCTGCATCAGGGCCGGTGTCGTCAATTCCGACTCTGAAAGCTCTGCAAGCGTGAACTCAACCCCCGGCAGTTCGCGAAGAGCGTCTTGATCGAGCCGGACACCCATCCAGATTGCCCCGGCCGCAGGGCCCGCGCGATCCGAGTGCAAGACCGGCGCGGTCGCCACCAGCAGCAATCCGTGCGACGTCCGGACGATGCCGGAAACAGCCCTTTCGCTGCTTTGTGATGATGGCTCCCTCAACATGGGGTGCATGTAGCCTTGCGCGAGAAGTTCGTCGACAATCTTGGGCAGGGGTTGCTTGGTTTCAAGATCCAAGGCCTCAGACCATCGGACAGCATTGTCATCACCGAGAAAGACCAGGATTTCGATGCCGAGACTGTCCAGCGCGGCGGATACCGCGCTGAGGTTGGCCGTGATGAAGGTCTCAGCATTTTTTCCCGAGAGAAAATCGTGGGCATCATCCCAATATGCCCAATCTTGCACTGAAGCGCGCAATTTTCCCTGGACCGACGCCACGCCCTCAAGAATTCTCTTGTGGTTCATGTGAGCCGTTTTGATTTCGATGTCGTCGAAACGCGGCTTGATCGTCGTCTGGATGACCCAATAATTGGCGATCATGCTCACGACGAACACCGCCGCGACCGCAAGCGACATTTTGGTTGTGATACGCACGAGCCAAACCGCCACAACAAAACAGGGTGATAAGGCTAACAGGCTCGCGTCTACATCTCGTGCAATAAACCGCTAAAACTTTATTTGGCCTGGTGAACGTTCAGTTTTCTAAA
>JAKALI010000894.1 GCA_021813195.1 Pseudomonadota bacterium | reverse complement strand
CGTCGTCACGGGGGGCAGCGAGGGGATTGGGCTGGCTATTGCCCGATGTTTCGCCGACTTGGGTTGTCCGCTCGTTCTGGTCGCGCGAAATTCCGATCGGCTTCAGTCTGCGGCTGATAGCTTGCGTCAGTCTCATCGGGCTACGGTCCATATTCTATCCTGCGATTTGACCCGCAACGATGCCGTTGATGAGTTGACCGTCTTCCTCGATCGGCAGGGGCTTTATTGCGATGTCCTCGTCAATAATGCCGCAATCGGCCTCGGCGGTCCGTTCGTGAGCCACGCGGAGGCGCAGATTGCGCAACTCATGGAATTGAATATCGCGGGGCCGACGCGCCTCACCCGTCGTCTGTTACCCGCCATGCTAGCGCGGGGGCGCGGCGGGATCCTCAACGTCGCCTCACTGGGGGGCTTCGTGCCGGGCCCGCATCAAGCCGCCTATTATGCAAGCAAAGCGTATGTCATATCGTTGACCCGCGCGATTGCCGAGGAAGTGGCAGGCCGCGGTGTGCGCGTTTGTGTCGTCGCGCCCGGTCCTGTCGAGACCTCGTTCCATGCGCGTATGGGCGCGGATGATGCGCTCTACCGCCGTCTCATTCCGGCGGCTTCGCCACAACGGGTCGCCGCATCTGCCGTACGGGGCTACCGCCTCGGACGGCGCGTCGTTGGCGGGCGTTTCATCACGGGGCTGGTCAGTTATGGATTGCGAGTGTTGCCGCAGGCCCTCACAGTTCCATTAATCGGCTGGCTATTGCGCGTGCGGCCGGACGATCGTTACATGTGAAGAGAAATTTTCGACGCTGAGAGCGGTTTGCATTTGCGGCTTGGAAAGGTTTTCGCGCTTTAGTAGCGCTCAAGCGCGCCGGCCCCTTGTTCCGCGTACCTGGACGCGCCCGCGCGGCGACGTGCGAGTCTTTTCTCCTGTGTCCGCACGTCGCCGCCGCCTCTTCCCCAGGCCGAAGCGGGCTAAATCTTTATTTCGTTTCTTCAGGCGCGCGATGATAGACGTCATCGGTGCGCACGATGTCGTCCTCGCCGAGATAGGTGCCGATCTGCACTTCGATCAACTCGAGAGGCACCTTGCCGGGATTTTCCAGCCGGTGCCACTGTGTGGCGAAAATGTAGACGCTTTCGTTCTCGCGCACGAGCCGTTCCAGATCTCCGATGACGACTTTGGCGGTGCCCTGCACCACGATCCAATGTTCGGAGCGATGGTGGTGCATTTGCATGGAGAGTTTGCCGCCTGGCTTGACGTGCAGGAGCTTCACCTGGAACCGTGGCCCGATGTTCAAGGTCTCGAAGAAACCCCAAGGACGATAGTTGCGCAGATGCTGCTCTTGCTCCTTGCGGTTGGAGCGCTTGAGGGTGGCAACGATCTTGGAAACGTCCTGCGAGCGCCCCTTGTCGGCAACGAGCAGCGCATCCGGTGTGTCGACGATCACCAAATCCTTCACGCCGATGGTCGCGACCAGCCCGCGCTCGGTATGGACGTAGCAGCCCGTGGTATCTTCCAGGACAGTATCGCCATGAGTGTAATTGGCATTGGCATCGCGCGGCGCGATGTCCCACAACGACGACCAGGATCCGACATCGTTCCAGCCGATGTCGACCGGGAGCATGGCGGCCTTGTCCGTCTTTTCCATAACGGCATAATCGATGGATATGTTGGGCGCTGCAGCGAAGGCCTGCTTGTCGAGCCTTAGGAAGCCCAAGTCATGCGTGGCGCGCGCCAGGGCTTGACGGGCCGTATCCAGGATTTGCGGATCGAGCCGTTTAACCTCTTCGATGAAGGTGCGCGCATTGAGAACGAAAATGCCGCTGTTCCAGAAATAGCCGCCGTCAGCGAGGTAGCGGGCGGCCGTGGCGCTGTCGGGCTTCTCGCAGAATTCTGACACTTCGAACGCCGCGCCATTGAAGCCCTCGACGGAAGGACCGCGACGGATGTAGCCGTATCCGGTGTGCGGGCTTTCTGGCGTAATGCCGAACAACACCAGCCGTCCGGTCGCAGCGACCGTGGCCGCGCGTCGCACACATTCGACGAACCGGCTTTCGTTAGCCACAGCGTGGTCGGATGGCATCACCACGAGGATCGCGTTCGGGTTATCCGCCAGGGCAGCGAGCGCGGCGACCGTGATGGCGGGCGCGGTGTTGCGGGCCACAGGCTCCAGAATGATCGAGCGCACCTCGATACCCGCGCGCTCGATCTCTTCTTTCACCAGGAAGCGATGGTCGTTGTTGCAGAGCAGGATGGGCGTGGAGAACCCTGCGTCGACCTTGAGCCGGCCGAGTGTCGCACCCAGCAGCGTGCTTCCTCGCCCGTTGAAGAAGCTGATGAACTGCTTCGGGTACATCGCTCGGGAGAGCGGCCACAGCCGGGTGCCCGATCCGCCCGAAAGAATGACCGGATAGACGCTGTGCATGAAAGAGGCTCCCCGTTGGCGGCGCTGTTCGATGACGCGCGTGTGCCATAGCAGGGCGTCAGAGACACCTCAATATATGGTTAACGCGGGATCACTCAGGCAGCCGCATGCGTTTCAGCGGCGGCCTCGGCTAAGTAGCGCTCCGCCTCGAGCGCGGCCATGCACCCCATGCCGGCGGCCGTGACGGCTTGGCGGTAGACCTCGTCCTTCACGTCGCCGGCAGCGAA
>JAKALI010000893.1 GCA_021813195.1 Pseudomonadota bacterium | reverse complement strand
CCGCGCCCGCCCCGAAAGGGCCCGTAGCTCAGTTGGTTAGAGCTGGCCGCTCATAACGGTCTGGTCGCAGGTTCGAGCCCTGCCGGGCCCACCAGGGGTTGTTCGCAGACGTCCGCTGGCGTCCGTCGCTGTTAAAATAACTATGATATTACAAAGAGATGTGTTCGCTCGTTGCCGGCCATATCCGTTGGCACCCGGAAAAATTGTTGGTATAGTTTGGCCTCGATACCAACACTTTTGAGCGTGATACCAACATGGCGCTCACGGACGCAAAGCTGCGGACACTGAAGCCGAATCAGAGCCCCTATAAGGCCAGCGATGGCGAGGGGCTCTTTGTGCTCGTCTCGCCAAATGGCTCAAAGCTCTGGCGACTGGCGTACCGATTTCAGGGCAAGCAGAAGACCCTGGCATTGGGGGCGTATCCGAAGGTGTCACTGGTAGGTGCTCGGCGGGCTAAGGATGCGGCCAGAGACCAACTGCTCGGCGGTACCGACCCGGCGGCGGAGCGAAAGTCGGAGCGCCGCAAGAAATCAATCGCCGCAGGAAATACGTTTGAGGACGTCGCCAACGAATGGTTCAAGGTCAATAGCGGTCGTTGGGTCGAAAGCTACGCATCCAGGTTGAAAAGCCGGCTTGACGACGACTTGCTTCCGGATTTGGGTAAGCGACCGATCGCGGAGATCGAGCCATTGGAGGTGCTGGATGCGATCCGCAAGATCGAGGACCGTGGCGCCATTGAAATGGCTAAACGCATCATGCAGATGGCAAGTGCTATTTTCCGCTATGGCGTCGCGACGGCCAGATGTGGTCGGGATCCGACTGCTGATTTGAAGGGTGCATTGAAACCGAACGGCCCAGCTAAGCGGCGGACCGCCTTGCCAGCCGTGGAACTTCCGAACTTCATGGCCAAGCTAGGCGCTTACGATGGCGATGCAACTACGAAGCTGGGCTTGAGGTTGATGGTCCTGACCTTTGTGCGGACCGCTGAGCTCAGATATGCGGCATGGAGCGAGTTCGAAGACATCAATGGACATATGCCCCTCTGGCGCATTCCCGCTGAGCGAATGAAGATGCGCCGGCCGCACCTCGTGCCGCTCGCGCCTCAAGCCGTGAATACGTTACGCGAGTTGAGGCGCTGTTCTGAAAAATCAGGTGTTCTCTTTCCGGCGCAGACACACACTGGCGTGATGTCAGAGAACACGCTGCTCTTTGCACTCTATCGCATGGGATACCATAGTCGGGCGACTGTTCATGGCTTTCGTTCGACGGCATCGACCGTCCTGAATGAACACCACTTCAACCGAGACTGGATCGAACTTCAGCTTGCGCATTCCGATGGCAGCGTGCGCGGCGTCTACAACGCAGCCGAATGGCTCCAGGACCGACGCAAGATGATGTGCTGGTGGGCGGACTACCTGGACCGGCGTAGTGCAAAGCGAGCTGCCTAATCGGAACAAAGGCCTTACGCCACCCATGCATCCTAAAACTGGCTGACATCGGAAAACTCGACCGCATTCATGTTAGACTTACCCGGGCACCTCTCATTCCAAAGTTATATCGTACGTGCTTCAAATCCTGTGCGCGTTCATCGCCGCACCGCGACTAAATCCGGCCTGAAGGCCCAAACTTCACGGCCGACTAACGCAAACGCGTGCGGATCTGTTGGGGACATCAACATGAGGACAGGCGGCGTGCCCGTTCGCTTCATCCGGGCTGGATAGGGTGATCGCCCTCGATAACCGCCGCGCGCGCGCAAGCTGAATGATTCAGACGATATTTTTCATGGGGATGGTGGTGTCCGCCAGCCTGGCGGCGGCGATGGGCGTGCCGTCGGCGATCAGCTTGCGGCCGACGATGTATTCCGGCGGCGCGTTCACCGCCTCGACGCAGGCCACCTTGCCGTCGCGCAGATGGAAGACCGCGAATTTGCGCGTCGCCGGATCGCCCCGCACCACCAGCTCATCGCCAACACGCGACAGCCCGGCGATCTGCAGCTTGAGATCGTACTGGTCCGACCAGAACCACGGCACTTCGCGATAAGCCGTGGGCTTGCCCAGCATGGCGAGGGCGGCGTGCTTGGCCTGATCGATGGCGTTCTGCACGCATTCGAGGCGGATCTCCTCGCCGTTGTGGCCATGATGGCGCGTGCAATCGCCCGCCGCGAAGATCGTGGGATCGCTGATGCTGGTGCAGAACTTGTCCACCACGATGCCGTCGTCGCAGGAAAGCCCCGCCTCCTGCGCCAGCTCGACATTCGGGATGGCGCCGATGCCGACCAGCACCAGATCGGCGGGATAGACTTTGCCGCCGGCGCGCACGCGCTCGACCTTGCCGTTGCCCTCGAAGGCTTCCACGCCGGTCTTGAAGAAGAATTGCACGCCCTCGGCGCGATGGGCCTGCTCGTAGAAAGCCGAAAGCTGCGGCGAGACGGCGCGCACCATCAGCCGGTCCAGCGCCTCGAACACGCTGACCTCGAGCCCGCGCTTGCGGGCCACCGCCGCCACTTCGAGCCCGATATAGCCGCCGCCCACCACCGCCAGCGTCTTTCCGGGCGTGATGGCGGGACTGAGCAGGTCCACGTCGGCGATGCTGCGCAGGTAATGCACGCCCGGCAGCTCGGCGCCGGGCACCTTGATCTGGCGGACCCGCGT
>JAKALI010000892.1 GCA_021813195.1 Pseudomonadota bacterium | reverse complement strand
GTGAAAGCCGCGCCGGCCAGGAAAGTAGCGACCGGTCCGTAGACATCCCAGAGCGCTCCGGCGACCACGCTTGCGATGAGCATGGCTACTCCGCTCGCGAGGTTGAACACTCCAAACGCTGTTCCACGCAGATCGGCAGGTGCGGTGTCTGCCACGAGCGTTGCAAGTAGCCCTTGGGTCAGACCCATGTGCAGGCCCCAAAATACGACGCCGAGCAGAAGGATGGGCACCGAGGTTGCAAATGCCAGGAGCAGATCCGCAACCACAAGTGTGGCGACGCCGATGACAAGGACACCCTGACGCCCGAACCGATCAGAGAGCACGCCGGCGGGGTACG
Organism: Pseudomonadota bacterium; assembly: GCA_021813195.1. The sequence goes on along the minus strand of JAKALI010000892.1, from coordinate 2,315 downwards.
CCGCGAGTGCGTAAACGATGTTCATAACCACCATCACGACGGGCACGATTGCAATGGTAAGTCCCACGTTCTGCGCCCGCAGAACCAGAAAGGCTTCGCTGAAACGAGCCAACGTCAACACCACGGAAACCGCCACCACGGCCCAGAATGCGGCTGAGAGCCGCCTCGCATCGGCGAATTGCGGCTTGGGTGTTGCCGCGGCGACAATGGCGCGTTCCGCTTCCTTCACCCCGAACACCATCAGGCCAAACGCGATGAACGCCGGAACGACCGCGATCCAGAACACCGCGGCGTAATTGTCGCCTGTGAGAAGCATAAGTCCGATTGCGGCGAGGGGGCCGAGGAAGGCGCCGATCGTGTCGAGCGACTGTCTTAAGCCAAAGCTTGCTCCCCTCAATGAAGGGGGCGCGAGATCGGCCACCAGCGCGTCGCGCGGCGCCCCGCGAACTCCCTTTCCCAGCCGGTCAAGGAAGCGGGCGGTCACGATCCATTCGATCGTAGTCGCGAGGGGAAAGATCGGCTTGGTGAAGGCGGCAAGACCGTAGCCGATGGCGGCCAGCAGCTTGCGGCGGCCCAGCCAGTCAGACAGCGCGCCGGAGAAGATTTTGGTGATCATCGCCGTCGCTTCGGCAAGTCCCTCGATGAGCCCGACCGTAAGTGTCGAGGCTCCGAGGACGGTGACGAGATAGACGGGCAAGAGGGCGTGGATCATCTCGGATGAGAGGTCCATGAACATCGATACGAACCCGAGCGCCCAGATTCCGCGTGGCAGACCTCGAAGCGCTGTCGAGGCGGTCAGGACATAGTCAGCCATTCCGCGGTCCCCCTCGTTTCCTGGGAGAGGAATTCGGAGTGTCGGGATCCGGCAAACCGGCGCAGCCTTCGGCCGGGTCTACAACGCCCTCTTGCGCGTAGACGGCCTCGGCGAAGGTCCGCAAGGCGGTGCTACAGGTCTCGAGTCTTTCGTTCGCCTGCTGCATTCGTGCGTCAGGGAAAAAGTCGCGCGCCTTGATCTTGGCGAGCCAGGCAGAAAGCTTGTCGAGGTCGTCCTCGATCTCCTCAAGTTCCGCAAACGTGAATTTCTGACGCCGGGTCTCCTTCTTTATCTCGGCGAGAAATTCACCAGAGCGCTCGGCGAACTCGTCGTATTCGCGTGCTCGGTCCGCCCGAAATCGGGCAACGATGGCTTGCTCTTCATTTTCGCTGGTTGCAGCGGTCGCAAAAACCGTGGCACTGCCGCCTTGCGCGCGAACCATCTCGACGAGTTGCCCATAGAGCAGTTTGTGCTCGTCCGTGACCGGCAGAATCCACGCCCCGTTCAGCACGCTCGCAGCCCCGGCGACACGAAGCCGCCGCCACAGCGCCACGCGCCCGCTGGAGGGGGCGGCAGGAAGTTGCCCCAAGAACAGAAGCCATTGACGTGGAACAAGATATTTCTGCGTTGAAACAGCTGTTTCATATCTGAGAAGCATAATCACTACAACACTTGTTACGTGAAACTGTCGATCCTCAGACGGCATACTGCGCTGGCCGTATGCTGGCAGTTTCGGAATGGGCCCCTCAACCAATCGCAAGAATCGGCGCGCCGATTGGTCAAACCCCTTATTTGACAATTGTATTTCGCGGATGGTTCTTGATGACAACACGTCGATGGTCCTCATGGTGGCACCGCCAAATAGGCGGACTCAACTTTTTGACTCACTGCCGGTCGGACCTGCGCCACTCTTGCCATCTTCACCTTTGGCCTCCGCCATTTCGAACAGAGACACAAATTCGTTCGTTGCCGAGATTCTGAGCCCACACCAAGGCGTTCGCTGTGGTTGCGCGTGGACTATCATCAGCATACTGCACGACGTGCTCTCAGCACTGGCGAGAACCAATCGTTGAAATTGGAGCGAAACGGTAAATATTGTGGCTACTTGCGAATAAAGCTGGCCTCGTGCTGGGTTGGACGTTGTATTGGATCGCGGCCGAGCTTGGACTGCAACTCTACAAGGTCGGTGAAGACGTCGGCCTGCCGCCGCAGCTCATCGGCGATCATCGGCGGCTGGCTCGAAATTGTCGAGACCACGGTGACGCGAACGCCGTGCCGCTGCACCGCTTCCACCAGCGAGCGGAAATCGCCGTCACCCGAAAACAGCACGATCTGGTCGACATGCTCGGCGAGCTCCATGGCATCGACCGCGAGTTCGATATCCATATTGCCCTTCACCTTGCGGCGGCCGCTGGCGTCGATGAACTCCTTGGTCGCCTTGGTGACGACAGTGTAGCCGTTGTAGTCGAGCCAGTCGATCAGCGGACGGATCGAGGAGTAT
>JAKALI010000891.1 GCA_021813195.1 Pseudomonadota bacterium | reverse complement strand
GCATTGCCCGGCTGGAAGTCCACGGCAAATATCTCGGCGCCGCGCGCGACGATGCCGCGCTCATCCTCTCGCGCGACCCGACGCTCTCGACGCCGCGCGGCGAGGCGCTGCGCCACCTGCTCTATCTATTCGAAAAGGACGAGGCGATCCGGCTGATTAGGGCAGGCTGACAGCCGTCATGCCGCCAGCGGATCGGAACCGAACTCGTTTGTGCCCTCTGTTCCTCTGAAACAGAACAGGATCAGCAAAACGAACGCGCCAATTCCCGTCAACGCGACCAGCAGCCACCCGCCTGCGCGGCCCAAGTCATGAATGCGGCGCACGGCCGTTCCAATGCTCGGAGGAAGCAGGATCAACAAGGCGATCTGGCCAAGGAATGAGTGTCGTTCAAAGGGCAAAAGCACCAGCTCGAGCACCGATGTCCCGAGGACGACCAAGACGACGAACAGAAACCAGTACCAATATTCCGAACGGCCCGCCCGACTAGAATAGCCAAAAAAATAGTTTTTGAATCCAGACCGAATTGCCCGCTTGAACGTCATGCTCTGCCCCCAATGCACAAAAAATATAACGCACCAAGCCATCGATAAAAAAGGACTACTCCACCGCTTCCGGCTTGCGCAGCGCCTGCGCCGCTTTCGCCGTGGCCGCCAGCGCGGCCAGCTTCTTCTGCTGATCGCCGCCCGGCTGCGCCATGCCGGCGGAGATCACCAGCGTCATCGCCGATTCCACGCTGATGTCGAGCTCGATCAGGTCCTTGCGTGGAATAAAGAAGAAGAAGCCGGTGGTCGGGTTGGGCGTGCACGGCAGGAACACCGACACGTTGTCTTCGCCCGGCAACCGCTTGGCAAGGTCGGCACTCGGCGGCTGCGAAATGAAGACCAGCGACCACATGCCGGGTGCGGGAAACTCTACCAGCGCCACTTTGCGGAAGCTCGAGCCGCTCTTGGAGAACAGCGTCTCGAAAATCTGCTTGGTCGTGCGATAGAGCGGCCGCACGATCGGCATACGGCTGAGCACGCTTTCGCCGAATTCGAGCAGCGTACGTCCGACCAGGTTGGCGGTAAGGAACCCGAGCAGCGTCACCGCAATGAAGGCGATGACCAAGCCTGTGCCGGGAACCGGCCAGGGCAAATAGGTTTCCGGCCGATAGGCGGGCGGAATGAACGGCCGCACGATGCCGTCCACCCAGTTGGTGAATGACCAGATCAACCATGCGGTAACCGCCAGCGGCCCCACCACCACCAGCCCGGTGAGGAAGTAATTGCGGATACGGGCGGCGAAGCCGCTGTGCGGCGCCGCCGTGTTGGCGGCCGCTGGTTCACCCGGGTTCTGGTCAAAGTCGGACATAAGACAATCTTATTCCACCGTGACGGATTTCGCGAGATTGCGCGGCTGGTCGACGTCGGTGCCAAGCGCCACCGCGGTATGATAGGCCATCAACTGCACCGGCACGGCGTACACTAAAGGCGTCACCGTCGACGCCATTTCCGGCAGCGTCAACGTCTCCAGCGACTCGATGGTCGCTTCCTTGGTGCCCTGCGGGTCGGTCACCAGGATGATCTTGCCGCCACGCGCGGCCACTTCCTGCATGTTAGAGACCGTCTTCTCGAACACCCGATCGAACGGTGCGATCACGATCACCGGCATGGCCTCGTCGATCAGCGCGATCGGCCCGTGCTTGAGCTCGCCGGCGGCATAGCCCTCGGCATGGATATAGGAAATTTCCTTCAGCTTCAGCGCGCCTTCCATGGCGATCGGGAAGCTGGTGCCGCGGCCGAGATAAAGCACGTCGCTGGCCTTGGCGAGATCGAGCGCGAGTTTCTCGATTTGCGGCTCGAGCGAAAGCGCCGCGGTCATCAGACGTGGCACCTCGATCAGCGCGTGAACGAGCTTCTGCTCGTCTTCCGCCGAAACATGCCCGCGCCCGCGGCCGGCGGCGATGGCAAGACAGGCGAGCACCGCCAGTTGGCAGGTAAAGGCCTTGGTTGAGGCAACGCCGATCTCAGGGCCCGCCAGCGTCGGCATCACCACGTCGCTTTCACGGGCGATGGTCGAGGTCGGTACGTTTACGACGGACAGCGCATATTGCTTATGCTCCTTGGCGTAGCGCAACGTCGCCAAGGTGTCGGCGGTCTCGCCCGACTGCGAAATGAAGATGGCGAGATCGTTGGCTTCGAGCGGCGCCTCGCGATAGCGGAACTCCGAAGCGATATCGATTTCCACCGGTAGTTTGGCGAAACGCTCGAACCAGTATTTCGCCACCAGCCCGGCGTAGAATGCAGTGCCGCAGCCCGAGATCGACAGCCGCTTGAGTTCACTCCACTCGAACGGCAGCTTCTGCGGCAACGCGATGCGCTCGTTCACCATGTCGATGTAATGGGCGAGCGTATGGCCCACGACTTCAGGCTGTTCGTGGATTTCCTTGGCCATGAAATGCTTGAAGTTGCCCTTATCGACCAGCATGGCCGAGGCGGTCGATTTGATCACCGGGCGTTCGACGACCTTATCCTCGGCGTCATGGATGACCGCACCCTTGCGGGTGATCACCGCCCAGTCACCGTCTTCCAGATAGCTCACCGTGTCGGTGAAGGGCGCCAGCGCTATGGCGTCGGAGCCGAGATACATTTCGCCCTGGCCGTAACCGACGGC
>JAKALI010000890.1 GCA_021813195.1 Pseudomonadota bacterium | reverse complement strand
CGCTCGGACTCCTCGACAAAAAGCCGGCCGACGCGATCAGGCACGCGGCCACAGAGGTGATCGAAGGAAAGCTCGACGAGGAATTTCCGGTCGATATTTTCCAAACCGGGTCCGGCACGTCCACCAACATGAACACCAATGAAGTGATTTCCAACCGCGCGACGGAACTCCTCGGCGGCGCGCGGGGCAGTAAGCTCGTACATCCGAACGATCACGTCAATCTCGGGCAATCCAGCAACGATGTCATTCCGACCGCCATCCATATCGCCGCGTCGGAAACCATCCGGCATCAGTTGATCCCGGCGTTGACGCGGCTCCAGAAGGCGCTCGATCGGAAAGCGCGCGAGTTCGACAAGATCGTCAAGATCGGCCGAACCCATCTGCAGGACGCGACACCGGTTCGGCTGGGTCAGGAATTCGGCGGGTATGCGCGGCAGATCGAATTGGGCATTGCCCGGATGAAACGCGCGCAGGAAGTCTTGAGCGAAGTGGCGCTTGGGGGCACCGCCGTCGGCACCGGCCTCAACTGCCATCCGAAATTTTCGGCCAAGGTCATGGCGATCATTTCCAAGGAGACCGGCTGCTCGTTCAAAGAGGCGAAGAATCACTTCGAAGCGCAATCGGCCCAGGATTCGCTGGTCGAGGCCAGCGGGGAATTGCGGACTCTGGCCGTCAGCCTCATGAAGATCGCCAATGATATCCGGTGGCTCGGCTCCGGTCCCCGCTGCGGCCTCGGCGAGATCAATCTCCCGGAAACGCAGCCGGGCTCGTCCATCATGCCCGGCAAGGTGAATCCGGTCATCGCGGAATCCGTCACCATGGTCTGCGCGCAAGTCATCGGCAACGATGTGACGGTGGCGGTCGGCGGGCAAGCGGCGAACTTCGAACTGATCGTCATGCTGCCGGTGATGGCCTACAATGTGCTGCAGTCGATCGAACTGTTGGCGACCGCCTCGAACAACTTCGCCGCCAAGTGCATTGAAGGCATCAAGGCGAATGAAGAACGCTGCAAGAGCTTGATTGAGGAGAGTCTGGCGATGTGCACGGCGCTCGCGCCGGAAATCGGTTACGAAGCCGCCGCGAAACTCGCCAAAGACGCCTACAAGTCAGGCAAGACTGTCCGAGCGGTGGCCCGGGAGCAGAAAGTGCTTCCCGAAAAACGCCTTGCCGAACTTCTAGATCCTTGGCGCATGACCGAACCAGGCGGCCCGGTCGGGAGCGCCGGAGGATAACCCGTCGCTGCGCGGGTCACTCAATCTGCGTTGCGAGTAGAAGTAGATGTGTGTCGTTGGTTGGGGGACAGTGATTGAAAATACATGCGCGGCACCTCAGTCACAGCTTCTATAATCGATTGCCATCCAAGTTTGCTCCGTCCCAGAATCCGATCCGTAAAGCGGATGGGCATCTCCGAGATGACGGCGCCTACCTGCCGGGCCCGCCAGGCCATCTCAACCTGGAAGACATAGCCCTTGGCGTTGACGCGTCCCAGATCCATCCCAGCTAACACTTCTCGTCGGTAGCAGCGAAACCCGCCGGTCCAGTCACGAATGTCTGCTCCCAAGAACACACTGACATAGCCGTTGCCGAGGCGTGATACCAACCGCCGGCGCATGTTCCAGTTCTGCGTGCCGCCACCAGGTATGTAGCGACTCCCGATGACCACATCCGCGGTTCGGCTTCGGTGGACCAGCCGGGGAAGGTCCCAAGGGGCATGACTAAAGTCGCAGTCCATCTCGATAATCAACTGATACCCTCGAGCGAGTGCCCATCGAAATCCTGCCAGATAGGCCGGTCCCAGCCCTTCCTTCTTCGGCCGATGCAGCACATGCACCGCTCCGTCCCGTCGGCTCATCTGATCCGCCAGTTGCCCTGTGCCGTCCGGCGAATTATCGTCCACGATAAGAATGTCCGCCACGATATATCTGCCGATGGCGTTGATCATGGCCTCAAGGTTTTGCCGTTCGTTGTACGTGGGAAGCACGATCAGAATCGAGCGCTCAAAACGGAACGGCGTGCCAGGCACCAGCTGTTTATCGGGAGCCACTTGAGCGTAACCCGCATAGGACTCATCCGAAGACGGACCTTGGTTAATCGCGACGCGGGCGCTGTCGGCGCCACAGGCGATAAGGGCCTCGGCCAGTTCAAAGGTCGGCACGAGAAACGCTTCGCCCGGCTGTAAGACGAGCAATTGGGGCAAGTCGGAAAGATGCCCGATGGCATGGTAGCGCACTTGCGCGTGAATCGCTCCGCTGACGTTCGAGTCTGTGAGGAGGCTATTTGGCATTGGCAAGAGGCGACGCGGAGAAATAGGAAATACCGCCGGCCTTCTTCGGCTGAGTCAGCAGGATGGTGAAGAGCAGGAACATCCCGATCGTAAACGGTTTAAAGCTGAGAAACACCGTGTAGTTGTGTTTTCCCAGCAGCTCGTAATTCAATACGACCGCGATCGTCGCATACAGACCCAGCGCGATCTTCGCCATCGGATTCAAGCCGTCGCGGCTGCAGGCTTGGGCCACGACCCAGTACAGAGCCGGCACCAGCCATGGGAGATGCTGGATCCAGGTGAGGGGAGACAGGAACAACATCAAAATAAGAACTGCGCTGCACTCTCGCGGCCATTCCTGATCGCCCGGTCCTCCATAGGGTCGACGGGTA
>JAKALI010000889.1 GCA_021813195.1 Pseudomonadota bacterium | reverse complement strand
TATGACGCTGTGCGCTACGGCGAGCGCGTGGCGGGTCGGGACATCATCGACATGTATGCGAAGACTCGCGCCGCCGGTTTCGGCAAGGAAGTCCGCCGCCGTGTACTCATCGGAACGTACGTGCTGTCTGCCGGGTATTACGACGCCTACTACCTGAAGGCGCAAAAGGTTCGCACGCTCATCAAACGCGACTTTGACGAGGCCTGGAACAGGGTCGACGTCGTTTTGACGCCAACCACCCCTTCGCCAGCGTTCGCATTCGGCGAGAAGTCGGGCGATCCCCTCGCCATGTATCTTGAAGATATTTTCACGGTGACCGTGAACATGGCAGGCCTGCCCGGCATCTCGGTTCCCGCGGGGCTTGCGGCGCAAGGAACGCCGCTCGGTTTGCAGCTCATTGGAAAGCCTCTCGATGAAGTGACGCTGTTTGCGGCCGCTCAGGCGATCGAAGAGCGCGCCGGGCGGTTCGTCGTGACGGAACCGTGGTGGCGGACCTCAGCGGCGGCGACTCCATCCAACGCATCGCAACAGAAATCGAAAGGCGCACGCTGATGGATCCCAAGCGGCCGTGGGAATGCGCGGACATGGCCCAGGTCCGCCGGGAAATCGACCGGATCGATGAAGCGCTCGTCAATCTCATCGCCGAGCGTTTTGGTTATGTCGATCGCGCTTGGCAGCTCAAGATGAAGTCGGCGGAAAGCGCCGTCGTTCCTTGGCGCATACAGCAGGTCATCGATCGCGTGCGCGCCCAGGCGCGTGAGAAGGGCGTGTCACCGGATCTTTGCGAAGCGTTGTGGCGTCAGATGATCGGCTGGTTCATCCAGTATGAGGAAGAGCGCCTGAGCCAGAATTCCGAGCAGGCCTCACACCAAACCAACCGCGAGAGCGGCGCATGATCGATGTCAACGCCTTCGATCCTATGACGTTGGTGATGATCGCGATTTTCAATCCTGCGACAATCCTCGTCGGATTTCTTATGGGGCGCAAAGCGGACCAATGGCAGAAAGTGATCGTGGCGGCCTTTGCGGCCAGTCTGAGCGGATTTCTCCTCTATTGGCTGGCGGCCAATATCGGTGTCTTCAGAGTTCACGCGCTGGGTGGGGAAGCCGGTATCGTCATGATGGGCCTTGCCGTGGGGCTCATCGCGGCAACATGCGGCTATAAGCTCTTTCCCGCGCGCAGAATGGACGACAAATAAAGTCGCGGATTCTCATTTAGACGAAACGGAAACGGCAAGCTGTTGCTCGATCGCGCTGACGAGCTCTGCGGATTGGGGAGCGACCCCCGATGGAAATGACTGCACGCTGCGGCCGTCGCGCCCAATCAGATACTTGTGGAAGTTCCAGCCCGGTTGCGCGCTCGCGCCAAGCACATCCGACACCCACCGATACAAAGGATGAGCGCCTGAGCCTTTCACGCTCACCTTTTCTGTCAGCGGGAAGGTAATGCCGAAGGCGCCCTCGCAAAATTCCTTGATTTGTGCGGACGAACCTGGCTCCTGGCCGCCGAAGTCATTGGAGGGGACGCCGATCACCACGAGGCCGCGGCTCTCGTAGGTTTCGTGAAGCCCCTGCAGGCCTTTGTACTGCTGCGTAAACCCACAGAAAGACGCCGTATTGACAACGAGCAGAACCTTGCCGCGCCACTGGTCGAGCGGCATGGGCCGACCGTCGATGGCCGTGAAGGTATAATCGAAGGCTGAACCCTGGGCTGCGAGCGCCTGACCGGCTGCAATCGTCGAGGGCAGTAATAGGGCCATGACGGCTCCAAGTAGGGTGCGCATGATTAGTCACTCCAATTGATAATGTGACGTACGTTGCCGCGGACCGCGGGGATCAGTCGAGGTCACGGCCGCGCAAAGCTCATGCGGCGCGCTCCGCAAACACTCAGTTCCTACCGTTTGTCGTGTTGACAGTCCGCCTTGGCCCTCATCATGACGGCGGGGAGTATGACGGCAACTGTGACCTCAAGTGCGAGTTCCTGAACATGGCCAAGACGTCGCCTCCAAGATTGCAGAAAACGACCCCTTCGGCCTATTGGCTGCTCAAATCGGAACCTGACGTGTTCTCCTGGGACGATCTGGTGGCCAAGGGTGAGGTGGGTGAGCCTTGGACGGGCGTGCGCAATTATCAGGCGCGCAACTTCATGCGGCAAATGAACGTCGGCGATCTCGCATTCTTCTATCATTCCAATATCGGTAAGGCCATCGTGGGGATCGCCGAGATTATCGCGCCGGCCCACCCCGACCCAACCGATGAAAGCGGGACCTGGGACTGCGTCGACGTGCGCGCGCTTGAGCCCATGCCTTCGCCCGTTCATTTGGACGCCATCAAACAATCCGAGCGTTTGCGCGAGATGGTCCTCATTAAGAATTCCAGGCTGTCGGTCCAGCCGGTGCGGCCAGCAGAGTATCGTGCCGTCTGCCAAATGGGTGGCCTGGGGCGCCAATTGTGAGGCTCTCTCTAAGGCGGGCGATGAGCGATCTTGAAGCCTTTATCCGGGCGAATACGCGGCTCCTCCCGGTGCCGTTTGTCGGCGAGATCGTGCTCTATCAGGCCGCGCAGTCGCTCGAGATCTGGCAGAAGACCGAGGACGATTTACAGCGCGAGGGATTGCCACCGCCATTCTGGGCGTTCGCCTGGGCCGGGGGGCAGGC
>JAKALI010000888.1 GCA_021813195.1 Pseudomonadota bacterium | reverse complement strand
TTAGCCCCGTGATGACGTACGGGATCAACTCCTGATGTCGCGCAGCGTGGCGATTCTGAATTAGCACGATCACCGCGAACATCGCGAGGACCCAGCCCCAGAAGAGAAGCGACCCCTCCTGTCCACCCCAGAGCGCGGAGAGGTTGTAGATGAACGCCTGCGTGCGCGAGGCATAATGCGCGACGTACTCAACCTGGAATTGCCCCGTTAAGAGGAAGAACTCCATCATGCCGACCGCGAGGGTCAGCACGCCGAACACGACAAACACCGTGTTCTTTGCACTCGCGATCAATCTACTGATCCCCCGCCGCGCACCGATGAACGAAGCCGCGGTCGCGTAAATCGAGAGTAGCAGCGCCAGCAGCAGCGCGGCGGTGCCGACATCGGCAAGAATTGAAATGGGTGTGACCAAATTTGGTTGATTGCTGGATTGGGCATTCGACATAGAAGTTATACGTGAAGTACACGTGAACAGAACAGGGAGTTGAAAGAATAGCATATTTCTGGGATGATGGTGTCCAGCGAAACAATCACATCCTGGAGGAATGCTATGTCTTCCAACTCAACCTTGCTGGTACAGCAACTGCGAGCGGACTTCGAGAAACTACTCGCCTTAGTCACTGGTCCTGAAGCCCAGCGAGCCACCCTCGACCAGATGGAACGGAGTCTCTTCCGCCAAGTCTTGCGTCTGGGTCTGCACTTATTGAAACTATTTCTGACCACCCGCGTGGAAACCGAGTCCCATGCACCGCAACCTGGCACGGGTCAGACCTCGTTACCTTATCACTCGCAAAAAACGGCGGATTACTTTTCGATCTTTGGCAAACTGACTTTTGCGCGCGCCTACTTCTATCAAACCGGCCAAGCGGGCCGGTGTCCTTTGGACAGTGCTTTGAGTTTGCCCGCGCGGTGCTATTCGGACCTGCTCATGGAGAGTGCCGAGTTGTTATCCGTGGATGGTGCACATGATAAAAGTTTGCGCGTGCTTCAACACCTATTGAACTTGGACGTGCCCCAGTCCGCTTTGGAAACCAGTGTGGGCGAGCACAGCCAAACTGTGAAAGCCTTCTACCGCCAGAAAGCCAAGTTCCCGACTGGCGAAGAAGGACCGATCTTGGTCGCTCAAGCCGACGGCAAGGGTGTGCCCATGGTGCGGCGTGAAACGGCCCCGGCCAAGGCCCGCTTGAGCAAAGGTGACAAAAAGACCCGTAAAAAAGAGGCGATTGCGACGGCCGTCTACACGATTGCCCCTTATCGCCGTACACCGCAAGATGTGGTCAATGCGCTTTTCAAAAAAGCAACCGTCTGCCCAAAGCGACTGGCCCCTTGTCACAAACAAGTCTTTGCCAGTCTCGACGGCAAGGACTTGGCGCTCAAACGCTTGGCAGAGTGGGTCACGCGACGCGAAGGGCCGCAGGTCCGGACACGGGTCGCGCTGACCGATGGGGCCGAGTCACTCCAGAGACACACGCAGGCGAAACTGCCTGGGTTCACTCTGGTCTTGGATATCATCCATGTGGATGAACATCTCTGGCAGGCGGGCACCGCACTCTATGGAGAAACGGATCCCCAACGCGCCGCATGGGTCGAAGCGCAGATGCTGGATATCCTTTCCAGCCGCAGTGACATGGTGACTCGGCGTTTGGAAGAACAAGCCCAGCCGCTTCCGAAAAACAGTTCGGTTGGTAAAGTGTTACGGCGCGAGGCCAATTATCTGCGGCGGAACCGCAACTACATGGACTACGCCGAGTATCTGCACCAAGGTTGGCCGATTGGCACCGGCGTGATCGAAGGTACCTGTCGGCATTTGGTCAAAGATCGCATGGAGCTCTCCGGTATGCGGTGGACGGTGGCTGGGGCAAGCGCTTTACTGGGCTTGCGCGCCGTGAATGAGAACGACGATTGGGAAGAGTTCCATGACTTTCGTCGGATTCAACGCCACAGACAATTGTACGGTACACCGATGAAGACGAGTTGGCTCCATCAAGCCGAACGACTCGAAATCAACTGATTTTGGTCACACCCAATTGAAATCATCGTTGAATCTCCTTATCCCGATTTCTCCGGCTCGTATTTCGACGGACATTTCACGAGAATGTTCGACGCATAGAAAACGCCTGCGGGCGTGTATTTCCCTTCAACCACGACGGTTTCGCCGTTCTCCATCGTGTCGGGAATAGGACCGACGAAGACGACGGGAAACATCTCGTTCCCTTCGCTGATGTGAAACTTGAGCGTCAAGGTCTTGGCGTTCCAATCGATGCTCTCTTTGTGCAGCGGACCCGAGACGCGCACCATCTTGTCATAGAACGCCGTACCTTCGGCTTGTGCTTGCGCTTTGAGTTCAGCCACGGTGAGGTAGTACATTGAGTTGGATTGGAAACTCGACACCGCGAGAAACGCCATCGCCGCGACGATGACCACACCCGCCAAAATGAATTTGATTTTGCCTTTACTTGCCTTCGCGGTCGGCACCGCCAAAGTGGGCGGCAGGACAGTTGCTTTTTCCATAGGTCACTCCATTACCCCGGCACGTACTGGTGCGGGCACTTGACGAGCAGGTTGTACGCGGTGAACGTGCCATCGCGGTTCAGCTCCCCTTCGACAATCGCGGTTGCGCCGTCGCGGAAGGAATCGGGCGCAAAGCCGCGATACGTG
>JAKALI010000066.1 GCA_021813195.1 Pseudomonadota bacterium | reverse complement strand
TTTGCCATAATAGTCTTTGACTGCATCCTGCATCATCACCTCGTCTCCATGGCCGCATTCCAACGCAATTACAATACTCTCGCTGGGCCGGGCGAGTTTCATGACAGATCTGTGAAACCGACGGCGAAAGAACTGCCGCATTGAGAGAAATATTAGACGACACTGGCCGCACTGAAATCCGCTCAAGCCGGCTAGCCGGCGGCCTCGATCAGGGTTTCATGTCCGTTGCATGCTTGGCTCACCATGGATCCGCAGAGGCGAACGTTCGTCACACGCACCCTGTCCGTCCCAATCTGGCTCCCCGGTCATGACCATCACCATCTCCGCTTTTTACAAATTCGCGCCCATTGCGAGACCCAGCTCCTTGCAGGCCAAGCTCAGCAACTTGGGGATTGCGGCCGGCCTCACCGGGACGATCCTGATTGGGCGCGAAGGCATCAATGGCACGATTGCCGGGACGCGCGAGGCCGTCGTCCGCTGCTTGGCCTTACTGCGCGAAGAGCCGCACTTGGCGGATCTCAGAACCAAAGACTCTTTGGCCTCACACCCGCCCTTCCAGCGCTGGAAAGTGAAAGTGAAGGACGAAATACTTACGTTTGGTGCGCCAGAAGCCAATCCCACCGAGCGCGTGGGGACCTACGTCGCGCCCAAGGATTGGAATGGGCTGATTTCCCAGACGGACGTCGTTGTCATCGACACGCGTAATACATACGAGGTCGCCATCGGCACCTTCCGCGGGGCGCGGAATCCCGGAACACGCACCTTTACCGAGTTTAAAGACTTTGTTGCCCTTCACCTGGATCCGCGCCGCGACACGAAAATCGCGATGTTCTGTACCGGCGGCATCCGCTGCGAGAAGGCCTCCTCCTATCTGCTCGCGCATGGCTTTGAGGAGGTCTATCATCTTGAGGGCGGCATCCTGAAGTATCTGGAGGAAATCCGGCCAATTGACAGTCTCTGGCAGGGTGCGTGCTTCGTGTTCGATGAGCGAGTTGCGGTCGGCCACGGCCTCAAGCCGGCCGGATACCAACTTTGCAGTGGATGCGGCTGTCCCCGACCAAGCGCATCCCAGCTTTGTCCGCAGTGCCCGGAGAACGGCTCGCAGAGCTGATGATGTGTTCTCCATGTGGCGATCCCGGCAGGGCTCGAACCTGCGACCTACAGTTTAGGAAACTGCCGCTCTATCCAGCTGAGCTACGGGACCGATCCGCGAGGCACACGCCCCATATCGTGAGCTTATGCGATATGACGATGCTGCGCCAAGGACGCTCGATAACGCCTAGCGGCGGTTGCGCGGCTTGTCGTCTCCGCCGCCCATCATGTTGGACTGGGCCTCCATCCACGAAGAGAGAGCCTGCTGCCAGCTCTTCTGCCACATGTCGGCGGCTTGCATCCAGAATTGCAAGGGTGCCGTCGACATGTTGGAGAAATCCATCGCCCCCCTCTCATTGATGTTCGGCATGCCCGGGAACTGCGGCATGTCTTTCATCATGTTGCTCATGTCGAAGGCGGCGAATGGGTTGCCGCCCTGGTTGGCGCCGGGCATTTGGAACATGCCTGGGTTTTTCACCTGCGCTTCCCAGACGTCCATCACCTGATCGATCATCTGCAGCTGCATCTTGTTGGCCTGTTCCATCTGCTGACGCGTAAGATCAACGAGTTCAGGCGGCCAGCCCATGATCTTGGCAGCGGCACTCATCTTGTCGTAAACTTTGACACTGTGTTTCTCAGCCGCTGCGGCGACTTCCGAACGCCACGTATTCAACGCGTCGAAGGCTGAGGTGAGGGAGGCGCGCACCTCCTCGTTCAAACCGGCGGCATTTAACGCCTCGGCGAAACCCTTGTTGCGCGGACTGCCAGACGACGCCATTTTGAACCTCCAGGGACGGCCACTTCAGAGATAGCGCATTTTGGCATATGGGCTGCGGACTGCAAAGCGCCCTGTCGACCGCACGCCGCTAGAGGGCTGCGCCTGAACGCCGTTGCTGAGAGGCTGCGGCGCCTTGACGGTGCTCAGAGAAGGCACTTTTTCCGGTGAAGCCCAAGTGCTATCAGCCGCCCATGACCGATACGAACCTTATTCGCAATTTCTCCATCATCGCCCACATCGATCACGGCAAGTCCACGCTCTCGGACCGCCTGATCCAGCTGTGCGGCAACGTTTCCGACCGCGAGATGAAGGCTCAGATCCTCGATTCCATGGACATTGAGCGTGAGCGGGGCATCACCATCAAGGCCCAAACCGTCCGCCTCGACTACCGCGCCAAGGACGGCAAGACCTACCAGCTCAATCTGATGGACACGCCCGGACACGTCGATTTCGCCTACGAAGTGTCGCGCTCGCTGGCCGCCTGCGAGGGCGCCATTCTGGTTGTGGATGCGAGCCAGGGCGTAGAAGCCCAAACGCTCGCAAATGTCTACCAGGCACTCGACAACAACTTGGAAATCCTGCCCGTCTTGAACAAGATCGACCTGCCCTCGGCGGACGAAGACCGTGTGAAGGAGCAGATCGAGGACGTCATCGGCATCGATGCGTCAGGCGCAATTGGGGTGTCGGCCAAGACCGGTCTCAACGTTCCGGCGGTTCTGGAAGCCATCGTCGAACGCCTGCCCCCACCCAAGGGCGATCCCAAAAAACCGCTCAAGGCGATGCTGATTGACAGCTGGTATGACGCCTACCTCGGCGTTGTGGTGCTCGTGCGCGTCGTTGACGGAACCTTGAAGAGGGGCCAACGCATTAAGATGATGTCGACAGGCGCAAGCTATCAAGTGGAGCGCGTCGGCATCTTTCGTCCCAAACAAGAAATGCTGCCTGAGCTCGGTCCCGGCGAAATCGGGTTTCTCACGGCCGCCATCAAGGAGGTGGCCGACACGCGCGTCGGCGATACCATCACCGACGAAAAGAATCCAACATCCGAGCCGCTCCCCGGATTCAAACCGGCGCAACCGGTCGTCTTCTGCGGCCTCTTTCCCGTCGATGCGGCCGACTTCGAAGACTTGCGTGAGGCGATGGCGAAGCTGCGCCTCAATGACGCGAGCTTTTCTTTCGAGGCGGAAAGCTCAGCCGCTCTAGGCTTCGGCTTTCGCTGCGGGTTTCTCGGCCTCTTGCATCTCGAGATCATCACCGAACGATTGGTGCGCGAGTTCAACCTCGATCTCATCACCACGGCTCCGTCTGTCATTTATCACATCCATATGACCGACGGGTCCGTCATCGAGCTGCACAATCCGGCCGATATGCCTGATCCGGTGAAGATTGATCACATCAAGGAACCCTGGATCGAAGCAACAATCCTCGTCCCGGACGAGCATCTGGGCGCCGTGCTCAAACTCTGCCAGGACCGCCGCGGCCGTCAGAAGCAGCTCACCTACGTCGGCACACGCGCAATGCTCGTCTATGAACTGCCGCTCAACGAAGTCGTATTCGACTTCTATGATCGCCTAAAAAGCGTCTCGCGCGGGTATGCGTCGTTCGATTACCACATCAAGGGTTATGAGGAAGGCGACCTCGTTAAGCTCTCCATCCTGGTCAACGGTGAGCCGGTCGATGCACTGTCCATCATCGTACACCGAACGCGGGCCGACAGCCGCGGTCGCGCGATGTGCGAGAAGCTCAAGGACCTGATCCCACCGCACATGTTCCAGATTCCCATTCAAGCCGCGATTGGCGCCAAGGTGATCGCGCGAGAGACCATCCGTGCCCTGCGCAAAGACGTGCTCGCCAAATGCTATGGCGGTGACATTACGCGCAAACGTAAACTGCTCGAGAAGCAGAAGGCCGGCAAGAAAAAGATGCGCGAATTCGGCAAGGTCGAAATCCCACAAGAAGCCTTCATCGCAGCGCTCAAGATGGATGAGAATTGAGCACCCGCCGGACGACTTTTTCGACTTCAAGGATGACGAACAAGAGCACGCCCACGCCGATGATCACAACACCATCGTACACTGTGAGCGGGTGGGATTGAAATAGCGTGTTCATGAACGGCACGTAGGTGAAGATCAGCTGGAAGAGCACCGCGAGGCTGACGCCGATCAGCACAGCCTGCGTACCCAGTACGCCTTGTGGCGTTGCTGACGGCCCATGCATGAAGCGAACCGAAAAGAGGTAGAAGATCTCAAGCACGACAATCGTATTGACGACCATCGTGCGAGCCACCTCGTCGGGTAGCCCACGCGCCTGAGCCCAAGAGAACATCGCGAAAGCCGCCACGGCGAAAAGAACGGAGACCAGTCCGATCCTCCACAACAGGAAGCCCGTGAGCGGAGGCTCCTTTGGATCTCGCGGGGCCCGGCGCATCACGTTGGGTTCGGTTGGCTCAAAAGCGAGCGTCATGGCGAGCGCCACCGAGCTCACCATATTCACCCACAAGATTTGCAACGGCAGGATTGGCAGCGTCAAACCGAGCAGGATCGCCGTCGCGATGACTATCGACTCACCGCCATTAATGGGCAGGATGAAACTGATGACTTTGCTCAAGTTGTCATAGACCGTGCGGCCCTCGCGAACGGCGGCGACAATGGAGGCAAAGTTATCGTCGGCGAGCACCATGTCAGAGGCTTCTTTGGCCGCCTCGGTGCCGTTCTTGCCCATGGCGACGCCGATATCGGCGCGCTTCAGGGCCGGCGCATCGTTGACGCCGTCGCCTGTCATGGCAACGACTTTGCCATCCGCCTGCAACGCTTGCACGAGACGCAGCTTGTGCTCCGGGCTCGTGCGCGCGAAAATACCAATTTCAAGCGCGAAGCGCTGCAGGTCTGCGTCACTGAGGCCGTCGAGATCCTGGCCCGTGGCAACACGATGCGCATCGGCGAGCCCGAGTTCGCGCGCGATTGCGCCCGCTGTATCCCGATGGTCGCCCGTGATCATGCGGACTGCAATGCCGGCACTCTGGCATTCTGCGACCGATGCGATCGCTTCGGGTCGCGGCGGATCGATGAGGCCAACCAAACCTTCCAGAGTAAGGCCACAGTCCACATCGCCGAATTCCAGATCCCGCTTGTCTGCTGGGAACGGTCGTGAGGCGAGCGCCAGGACGCGGCGGCCGCTGCCTGCCAACTGCGCGATGGCCCCCTCCCAGTAGGCGCGATCGAGTGGACGTTCGCCCGTCGGCCCGGCCTCGCACGAACACATGTCGAGGATCTGTTCGGGTGCACCCTTCACACAGGCGAAGACCTCGCCGGAATGGCTGCGATGCAGCGTGGCCATGTAGCGATGGGCCGCATCGAATGGAATAGCATCGATGCGGGGCCACTCTTTGATGAGGTGCCCGCGATCGTGACCAGCCTTGAGACCGAGGGTGACGAGCGCACCTTCCATCGGATCGCCATCGACCGACCAGAGGCCTCCGTCCTGACGCAATGCGGCGTCGTTGCACAACAGCGCAGATCGCGCGAGAGCCATGAGCCGCGGATCCCCATCAGCGGCATACTCTTCGCCGTTCCGACTGAACCCACCCTTGGGCTCGTAGCCCACGCCGCCAACATCCAGGACGGCGCCGGCCAGCACGACCCGTGTCACCGTCATTTCATTGCGCGTCAGCGTACCAGTCTTATCGGAACAAATGACCGATACGCAGCCGAGCGTTTCAACAGCGGGCAGGCGACGGATAATGGCGTTGCGCCGCGCCATGCGCTCGACGCCGATTGCCAATGTCACCGTCATGACCGCGGGGAGCCCCTCCGGAATAGCCGCCACCGCAATCGCGACCATCGCCATGAAAGCCTCGGCCAACGGATACTGGCGCACCAGCAGCGCCACGGCGAAAATGAAGACAGCGGCAATGCCAATGATGACCGTGATCTGTCGCGCCAGAATATTCATCTGCCGAATGAGCGGCGTCTCGAGCTGTTGCACCTCCCCCAGCAGTTCGCTGATGCGCCCCAACTCCGTCGCCGGTCCCGTCGCCACGACGAGTCCCGCACCCTGTCCCGCGGTGACGAGCGTGCCAGAAAACGCCATGGCGTGGCGATCGCCGATCGGCGCGCTCTCAGTCACCGGCTCGATCGACTTTTGCACGGGCACGGACTCACCCGTCAGGATCGCTTCGTCGATCGCAAGATTTCGCGCACGGATCAATCGCACATCGGCCGTCACCCGGTCTCCCGCCTCCAGCAGCAGGATGTCGCCGGGGACGACCTCGGACGCATCGATAGTAAGCCGGTGGCCCGCGCGTAAGACAGATGCTTTTGGGCTAATCATGCCGCGGATGGCATCGAGCGCCTCCTCCGCCTTACCCTCTTGCACGAAGCCGATGACGGTGTTGATGCCGACCACGGCAAGAATGACCATCGTGTCGAGATAGTGCCCGAGTAACAGCGTGACCCCGGCTGCGATCAGCAAAATGTAAATGAGAAAATTATCGAATTGCGCGATGAAGCGCTGCAGCGCGGATTTGCGCGGCCGAGATGGCAGGGCATTGCGGCCATAGCGCGCAAGGCGTCTTGCGGCTTCTGCAGTGGACAGGCCATGCAGGTCAGCTTCGAGGCGCTCCGCCGCCGACGCCACGGTCAGGGCATGCCATGACGTCGATTGGGCCTGAGCCACCGGCTGGTCCGAAGTCGTATTATTTGTCGATGAACGGACCCCCATGTTGCCTGCGCGCTCGTCGTTCATCGCCGTCTTCGATCTCCGGGTCCTTCAATAAAATGTCTATCATCCCGCCACAACCCACGGCAGACTTGAAAATATTGCCTCGGGACCTACCCGTGGCGCTCGCACCGAGTGTTGACGTAGAGCAAAGAATGCCGTCACCGTTTGACGTTCGTTGACATCAAACGAGTTGATCCCGGGAGCGTCAGTCCGACAATGACAACCAAATCCGGCGCGAAAGCGAACCCAAAGACGGCCGCTAAAAGACAGGTCCCCATGGGCCTGCCCAAGCGCATCATGCTCGCAACTGATCTCACACCCGCCTGCGACCGCGCGTTCGACCGCGCGGTGCAACTCGCCGAGCAGTGGAGTAGCGAGCTGATGCTGTGTCATACCGTCGAGGCCAGCTCGCCCCGTCCGTGGGGTATTGAGCGACGCATCCGGCACGCACAAACCGAACTTGAACGCCTGGTAGCCAGCTCCGGCACCACGCGCAAACTTCCCCACCACATCATCATTGGCGATCCCGCCGAGCGGGTTCTCGAACATGCGCGCGACATCGGATGCGACTTCCTCGTCACGGGCCCTGCGCACGGAAAAATGCTCGGCGACAAGCTGCTTGGCAGCACGGCCGCCCGCATCTTGCGCCGGGCGACGCAACCCGTCCTCGCCGTACGCCATCGCGCCCGCGCACCCTACGGCCGCATCGTGACCGCGGTAGATTTTTCACAGCCCTCGCGCGTGGCCTTCCGCACCGCGTGCACTCTGTTTCCCGGCCATCCGCTGACTGTCATCCATGCCTATCACCTCGAGCCAGACTGGAGCGGCCCGAACGCCGACAAGTCGATCGAGGAGGTGGAAAGCGCAGAGCGTGCGCGCGTGCTGCGCGAGGCGAATGAGGACATGGCCGACCTCGTGGCAACAGCCAGACCTGCTGGACAAGAAAACATCGAAACGCTGCTGTTGGAGGGTGAGCCTGAGACGGCGCTAGCCGATTATGTCGATACGAATTGGCCCGATCTCGTCGTCGCGGGCACCCATGGCGCAACGGGGGCTTCCGGTGACGCCATCGGCAGCGTCGCGGAACGCCTGCTCACGTTATTGCCGTGCGATGTCCTCGCCGTGCCAACGCGCGGGTGAGACGTCAGCCGCCAACGAGGCGCGCGTAGCCTTCGGCGAGCGTCTCATCGAGGACTTTGCGATAGCTGGCGTGATCCGCGTCACCCGGGCTCGTCTCGCCCAGCGTGACCCCTTTGAAGTCCGCGCGTTTGATGTATGCGATGGGGGCTGCCACGGGCACGTAGTTGCGGCCCTGCTTGTTTAGGGTCGTCACCAGCCCGCGCATCTCGCCCAACTGGTCGAGCTGCGAGACGAGCACCATGCGCATCGCCCCCTTGGTCAGCGAGACCAGATGAATGAACATCGACGACGCCGGGATATAAAGCCGGCCACGGTGCGCGTAGGGCTGATCCGGCCGGTCGCGCTCCTCAAACAGCAGTGAGGGCCATTCCGGATCCCACACAATGTCGGTGCGGTAGGCGACGATGCGATCGGGGACGGTGAACGCGGGGCGGAGCGTCAAATAGCTCCCGATGTAGTGATCGACAGCCGCACGCGTGTAGGCGCCCATGTACACGGGGGCGACGATCCCACCCTCGCCTTTGAGGTCCATGGGCTGAGCTGCGGTCATCGCACCGAGCCAGAGTTCCCTTAGCCGGTGGTAATCGAGACCGAGCACCATCGCGACGTCGAACAACGTCTGATCGCGCACCGTGCGGCCCGCCATGAGATTTTGGATCGTCTTTTCATGACACTCGGCAGCGTCGGCCAACTCGGCCTGCGTCATCTTGCGTTCGATGAGCGCGGTGCGCAGCATCTCCACGGCGGCGGCGCGATCGGTGCGGGCGGGATGATGCTTCTCGGCAGGCATGCGCGATGGGTTCCGGCACATCCAGACGGTGCAGGCACGATCCCTGCACGGTGCAGCCGATAAAAACCGGCATGTTGATACGGCCTCTTATCCCCTCTTTCTCTGGCGCGCCACGGAAAATCGCTGGCGTGACCACAAAACCATTCCAATGGCCTTAGAAGACGGCGTGGTCGGCAAGGTCGGCTTTTGCCTCGCCGCGGATCAGGCGCACATAGTGATCGCGAAGCGTCTCGGTGCCGGCGGCGGGCGTGGCCTCGGCGTCGTAATGGCCCGTCGCGGGATTGAGGACGAGCATCGACTCGGTTGCGTAGTAGCGGCCGATGCGCGCGAACTCCGCCTTGTCGCGTAGCGCGGGCGCGACCATTCCGAGCGTTGCGAGCGAGCCGATGATGCCGTCGAGTAGCGCCAACGGTACGCTGCGGATGCGCGGCGGCGAGCCCAACAGCTCGAAGAGCATCGCCGCCTGATCGCGCGGCGTGATTGCGGAGCCCGGCCCGCCAATGGGCAGGATCTTGTTCTTGCGGCTCTCATCATCGAGGCAATCGGCGATGTAGCATGCAAGGTCGCGATCGCTGATGGGCTTGCAGCGCGTCAGCGTCCCATCACCGAAAACGAGAAAGGGCTTGCCGGCTTTGACGCGCTCAACTTGACCCGATAGCGATTTGAAAAACGCCGTCGGCCGCACGATCGCATAGGTAAGCCCGCTGGCGATAAGCTCGCGTTCAAAGGCGAGCTTGGCTTTCTGGAACTCGAGGAGTGGCTTTTGCACGCATATCGCCGACAGCAGGACGAACTGCCGGATGCCCGCGGCCTGCGCGGCGTGAAGTGCGTAGAGGTGCGCGCGATGATCGATTGCCCACGCATCGGCCGGTGCGCCGTTGCGCGAGGCGAGGCACGAAACGATCACGTCGAAATGCTCGCCGCGAATGCCGTCGCGCGATAGAGATTCCGGATCCGTCACATCACACGAGCGCCACGTGAGACATGCCGCTGGCGCGCTGTTGTCTGTCGCTGCACCGACCTTGGGCCTCGCCCGCATGATGCCGACCACATCATGTCCGCGTTCAGCGAACTGCGCCGCACACGCCCGCCCGATCGTTCCCGTCGCACCCAGCAGGAGAATGCGGCGCCGAGTTGAAGTCTCCTCCATCGATGAGCTTCCGACAAAAAATCTAGCTAACGAGTGTCAACCAAATTGCGATCGAATCTCCCTACTCCGGCTATCGACGCATCACAGCACTTGCGCCTATCAACGTCCAGAGCCGATCGCCCCACCGACAGCCAGCTCACCGCGTTCCTCACTGATCAGTTGCGCGAATGCCTGCAACGGGACACCGTACTGGGACCGCAGAACCGCAACTATCTCACCCACTATCTGCGAGAGAAAAAACAACGATGCCCTCGCGTTTTCTTGTTGCATGCATTGGTTATTTTGATAGAGATTCTCGGAAGTTAGCTAATATTTTCCGAAACGCATCGCTTTGCTTCAATGCAAACGATGATGTCAAATGATGATTATCTCTCCAAATAATATCATCGTCTTTAGTAATTCGGCACACTTCCGGCTCACATATCCTATCCGTCAAGTCCAATAGCTCGACACCCTTCCCTAAAAAATTCTCATTTAACATATCGACTTCAATCCAAGGCTTAGGTATAGCTTTCTGGCGCGACCAATCACAGCTTGCTTCTCCTCCGCTGGCAAAACATTCTGCATAAGAACGCATCATTTTGGGTGTATCTTTCACGATAACAACCCTGACGCCGGCTGATATAAGTCGTCCTACGATTCGCCTCAGGCCTTCTCGAGCAAGTTCCAAAGACTGCAGTCGTCCTGCAATTTGGCCGGAGATTGGGTCACGCAGCCAGCCCACATAGTCCGATCTGTTTGAAATAATAACCAAGTCTGGGCTGTACGTTCCGGTTAAACTTGACATTATCTGCTCGCGCCACTGCTCGCATTCGCGGTATGTCGTTCTGCGTTTGGGATCCCAAAGGTCGACCTCCATGGCCGGGCAACCAGATTTTGTCCACGAGCGAAAGCTCCAACCTTCCTGGAGCGCCGCCTCACGAATACCGCTAAACCATTGGGCCGCATGACTATCCCCGAACAAAACCACTCTTCTTTTTGCGTTGTTTACGCCGTACTCGCAGGTCGCCTGTCTAATGCTGAGCAAATCTAGATGACACTTATCCTGATAAATCAAGCCAAGATCCACGCTTGCATCTTTTATTGCGGAGGCACGAATTCGATCCACCTCGGCAGTCGAGTTGGAAAGATGGGAAGCGGTCAATGTCAATAAAAGGATAACAACGATAGAGCCGATACCGGCATACATAGTCCTCTTGGGAAAACTCGCCAATTGCGCACTGTGACGGAGGGGATTCTCCACAAAACTATACGCTATCGTACCGAGAAGCACTCCTAATACAGCACCCCAGATCTTTATGCCCTCTGTATCTGGGGAGATCCATTCGGCGTACACAATAAAAGGCCAATGCCAAAGGTACCAGCTATACGATCGTTCGCCGATCCAGCGCAGTGGCTTGGTGGACAAAAACATCGAGTCGAGACGAGTTGATTGCTGCGTAAAAACAATCGATATGATGACAGCGACCGCGCCGAGCGTCGGAACCAGCGCACTAAGCCCTGGATAGCGTGAGTTTTCATCAAGAAGAAAGATGCAACCGAATATTGAACACAGACCAACCCAACCGAGCCATGTCGCGTTGAAGAAAGACGAGTTCGTTGTCTCTAAAAATCTCTCCCAGTTTATTGGTCTTGTTATGAGCAAGTACCCAACCAATCCACCGGCTGCGAGCTGCCACGCGCGCGCCCAAGAATGAAAAAAGGCCGCCGGCTGATTGGAGGCTACAACGTAGAGCATCGTCGAGAATGACAAGATAATGGTCAGTAGAAAGTATAGACCAATTGGCCGAAGGGCGGATGATTTGCTGACAACAGATATGAGCATCACCGAAATCGGCAACACGATATAAAATTGCTCTTCTACAGCCAGAGACCAAAAATGCAGAAGCGGACTGGGCGGATCATCGAACCGAAAATAGTCGACCGCCGCAGATGCAAA
>JAKALI010000065.1 GCA_021813195.1 Pseudomonadota bacterium | reverse complement strand
CCGATCTCAGTTATCCGGCAAGAAACACGCGGCTGGCTTCGCGACGCGCCTTCTGGAAGAAAAAATCTCTGAACTCAAAGACCGTGTTTCCGAGGCAGAACGCAAAGTCGCGCAGTTTAAATCCGACAACAGCATTTTCGACTCAGAGGGCCACATCCTTTCGGAAAAGGAGCTGGCCCGAATCATGGAGCAGGCCGTGCTGGCGCGCAACGCAACAGCCGAAGCCAAGGCTCGCCTTGAACTCGGCGAACGACTGCAGGCAGCGCCGGACGGCACGGCCACCATCAGCGGCGTGTTGGGCAGCGATACCGTCCGCGTTCTGCGCGAACAGGTGGCTCTCGTGCAGCGCCGCCTCGCCGAGGTCGAGACCCGTTATGGCCCGTTGCACCCAGAATTGCAAAAGGCGCGCGCCGATGCCCAGGAGGCCAGAAGCCAGCTGCTGGCAGAAATAGCGCGCTTGGTCGCCAATCTGCGCAACGAATTCGAAATCGCGCAGCGCCGGGAAATGCAGCTCATCCAGACGCTAACGACGCTGAAGGAAAAAGAAAGCGGCACCAAAGAGGCGAGTGTGAGGCTCGCGGAACTGGAGCGCGAGGCTGCCACATCGCGGCAGCTGCTCGAGGCTATGCTCGTGCGCTACAAACAGACCTCTGAGATCCAGGACTTGCAGCTGCCGGATGCTCGCATCATTGAGCAGGCCGACGTGCCACTTTATCCCGCAGGTCCGAAGCGCAAGCAGTGGGTGCTTGTTGCATTCATCGGCGGTCTTCTATTCTCAGTCGGGCTCGCCATCGCGCTGGAATTGGCAACGCCCGGCGTCAGCCGCCCCGAAGATGTCGAACGCGCGCTTGAGGTCGCTCATATCGGATCGCTCCCACTTTTAGTTGCGCATCCCGGCCACAGCAACCGGCTTGGCGTTATCCGCAGCGTTTTGGCCGATCCACGCGGTGTCTACGCTGAAGCCGTGCGCGGCGTGCGCCACGAGATTGACATTCGCCGGCCTCCCTCCCGTTCGCGCGTGATCCTGATAGCGTCCGCGTTGCCAGGTGAAGGGGCCGATGCCTTGGCCTCAAACCTGGCCCATCACTATGCCATGACCGGCGAGCGGGTACTCTTGTTGGATGGCGATACGCGACGCGCACCCTTGACACGAAGTCTCGCGCCGGAGCGCCGGTTCGGCTTGCTTGATATCCTCCAGCACCGTGCGCCCCTCGAACAAGCCGTCTTGCGCGATAGCGCCAGCGGTCTTCATTTCCTGCCAGCCTTCGGGCCCTCCCCCGTCGAGCAGGCCCGCCCAGAGCTGTTGGGTTCGGAGCACATGGTCGAGGTTCTCGCCGATCTTAAGCGCCAGTTCGATACCATCATCATCGACTCCCCACCGCTGCTTCCGGTCGTCGACGCTCGCATCCTGGCGAACTTCGCCGATCAGATCGTCTTTGTCATGACGTGGCGCAAGACGCCCAAGCAGTTGGCGAAGCGGGCACTGGCGACACTCGGGCGCAACCACGACAAGATCGCAGGCGTCGTGGTGGTCTCAGTCGCCCCAGAGGCGCTCGAAGACGGCTACGCCATGAGCGCGCACATGAGCCGGCACGCTGATCTGCGCACGCGGATGCCGCGTGCAGCGTGAAAAGTCCCTCTTTCCCGATAGTTAATAGCGACAATTCAATGAAAAATTAGGGGCGCTGTGGCAGCCTTTCCTCAAAGTTTGTGTAGGTCCGGGAGAGGGACTTTAGACCTGGAACGCGTTGGTGGAGCCGTCATGTCCATTTCGAATTCTGAAGCTCAATTATCCGAACTCGTCCCTGCTGGGAATAAAACGGCTGCGTCCCGCAACTTCCGCTACCGTCTATCGCGTCGTATCGCCGCCGACTTGGTCGGTGTCGCCGATGTGGTGGCCATCGTCCTGGGATTTTACCTGCCCGTCCTGATCTACTCCCAGGCTGGCGGCATTCTCGCAGACTGGATGCTCCTGACGCAGGCAGGTGTCGCCGCAGGCTTGATTGTGCATATGTTCTTGCGTCTGAATGGCATGTACGACACCGACATGATGCATGATTTTCCCCTCAGGCCCGGTCTCATCTTCGCCGTGCTTGCGGCCACGATCTTTGCGCTCATGGGATTGGGACTGCCGCATGCCATCCGGGACGGCCATTTGTGGATCTGGTTCTGCGTCGCCTTGTCGGGCAGCTTCACCCTGATGCTGCTCGTCCGCGCCATCGTGCACCCGTTGTTTGCCCATCTCACAAAAGCCGGTTACTTCGACGAGCGCGTTGCTGTTTTTGGTGCCGGGCAGATTGCGCGCCGGGTTCATGAGCATTTGTCAAATAAACAACTCGGGATCCACTTCATCGGTGTCTTCGACGACCGCATGGGTGATGACCGTCTCAATCCAGAGGGCTTGGCCGTGGCCGGTCGTCTCGACGATCTGATCGAGGTTGCGCGCGCCAACGAAATCGACCGCATCGTAATCGCATTGCCCCAATCCGCTGATCAGCGCATCTCTCACATCGCCCGGAAGCTTCAAGCGCTGCCCGCAAGCCTGCACATCGTCACGCACATCTCATCAGATCTCGTCGAGGACGGACCGGCACACAACGTATCCGCCATTGGCTCGGTCGGTCTCTTGGACGTAAAAAAAAAGCCTTTAAGTGGCTGGTCCCCGCTCATCAAACGCGCTGAGGACATCATTCTTGGCACGCTGCTGCTTATTCTCGCGCTCCCGCTGTTTCCCATCATCGCGCTCGCCATTCGGCTCGACTCGCCGGGACCTGTCCTCTTCCGCCAACTGAGGTCTGGGTACAATCAACGCCCGTTTGAGGTGCTGAAATTTCGTACCATGCACGTGTCGGACGCGACCGATGAGTCGCGGCAGGCGGCTCCCGGCGACGCCCGCATTACGCGCGTGGGACGTATACTGCGGCGCACGAGCCTGGACGAACTTCCGCAGCTCTTCAATGTAATCAAGGGCGAGATGTCGCTCGTAGGACCCCGTCCTCACTTGCTTGAGCATGATCGCCAATTCGCGGCAATTCTGGCGACCTATCCGCACCGTCACCAGGTAAAGCCAGGTCTGACGGGACTGGCTCAGGTGCGCGGACATCGCGGCGTGACCCGCAGCGCCAGCCACGTCGAGGCCCGTGTCAGCTCGGACCTGCAATATATCCGCGACTGGTCGCTCGGTTTGGATCTCCAGATCCTGGTGGGTACGATTTGGGCTGTCATCACTGGTCGCAACGCGCACTGAGCCCACGCGCACAGAGCAGCAGTTGAGGTTTAAGGCGCTCTGCGAGGTTAAGTGACGTCATGAGAGAAGCCTTCCGCGCGACACCGTTGCCGGTTCTATTGGTCATCGCCAGTTTTATCTGTCCGACCGAATTTTCGGTCGTGATCAGTGATCTTAGACTATCGCCTCATCGCTTGGTGTTCTTGTTCCTGGTTCCCCTCGCGCTGTGGCGGCTGACGACGCGCACGGACACGCGGCTGGCGATGTACGATGCGCCGTTCTTCGCGCTCGCGCTCTGGCAAATCCTCATTTTTACCTACCATGCCGGCGAGGCTGGATTGGCATTCGGAGGCTCTTGGGCTGTGGAGAGCCTGGGCGGCTATCTCGTCGCTCGTGCATGGATTCGCGATCACAATACGCTCATCGCCACGCTGCGTGTCATTGTTGTGTCTATTGCCATCGCCACAGTCGTAGCGCTGCTTGATACGCTCACGGCCAGCTACTTCACTCACGAGTTGCTGCGCAGCGTCTTGGGCGGCGAGCCGATGCCGCCCGTCGAATTCCGCCAAGGTCTTGCGCGTGCCGCATCCACGTTCGACCACCCGATCCATTTCGGCACCTACTGCGCCGCTATGCTGGCGCTGGTCTATATGGCCGAACCGGTATCCTCCCGACGCAACGCGTTCGTGGCGCTGATGATCTTTGCCGCCGCGCTCTCCTTGTCATCGGCACCGATCCTGAGCCTGCTGCTCCAGATCGGCATGTTGGTTTGGGATCGGGCGACACGGGGATTTCACCTGCGCACCCATATCGCCGTGGCAATCTTGGCGGGGCTCTATGTCGGCGTGCTGTTCGTCTCGCATCGCCCCCCGCTGCAGCTGCTCATCACGCTCGCCACATTCGATCCCTGGACGGGACTGTACCGCATGCTGATCTGGGAGCATGGACTAACGAACGTCTGGGCAAGCCCATGGCTCGGACTTGGTTTGGCCGACTGGGAGCGACCGCAGTGGATGGTTTCCTCGACCATCGATGCGTTCTGGCTTGTTCTGACCATGCGCTCAGGCATCCCGGCCTTCTTGCTCTTGGCGCTTGGCATCATTCTCATGGCCCGACGGGTTCTCAAACGCGGTGTGCGCGCACGTGATCCCGAGCGCCGTCACATGGCGATGGGGTGGATGATCTCCCTCATCGCATTCTGTCTCCTGGGCGCGACGGTCCATTTCTGGAATGTACCGCATGCACTGTTTTATTTCTTCATCGGTATGGGCGGGGCTTTGGCCAATCCGCGTGTGGTGCAACAGGCGGTCCCCACGCATGCCATCGCACAGCTTCAGACGCGGCGGCGCCATCCGAGTTTCAACCCAGGCTATGGCGCAAATCCGCACCCGGCTTAAGCCTTCGGCCGCGTCGATGCATTGGTTTGGCGAACCCCGGGCGGCGCTCGTTCCCGCACAACCCTCAGCAATATTGCGTCAAGCGACGGGCTTTTCGAGGCCCGTGATCCGTTGCAGCAAGCCGGGCCGTCGCCGGCGGCTGCTGTCACCAGCATCCGGCGTATCAGCTGGCGACGCACCACTCGCGGATGCCTCCACAGCGGTGTTGCCGCCAGCAGAATCCGCTGCCGATGTCGACTCAACAACCGACTGCGGACTCGACGCACCATTCGCTGTCCCCGAATTGGGTGTTGTCGTGATCGCAACGGTTGCGACCCGCGGAGCGCTGATTCGCTCGCTGAGCGAGGGCCGCGATAGCGACGGCTGCGCAATTGCCGCTGCCCGCGATGTCCCGGCTGCCGGCCGCGTTCCCACCCCCAGACGGCGCATCTCCTCCATGTGGTGAGCCGCCTGTCGTGCGAGTTTTTCATTGGCCGCCACCACCTCCGCTCGCAGGCCCTGGATGGTGGATTTCAGTTCGGCGGCTTCCGCCTCAAGCGATCGCACCTTAGCGGTCAAATCCCGCGCGCTGCGACGTTCGGTCTCTTCGCTCGACTTGGCACCCTCAAGAGCCGCCAACGCCGCACTGAGACGAGCGATCTCGGCGGCCTGATCTTGGATTTTCGTCTGCAGTCGGCGCAGTTCAGCCTGGCGCTCTTGCTCGAGCGTGCGCGCTGCCTCACTCTCTCCACCTGCCGCTTGCAGCGCACGCTCGGCCTCAGCGAGGCTTTGCCGCAGACGTGCGATCTCAGTGGGATCTGCGCCCGCGGTCTGCTCGGAGATTTCTACGATCGAGTCTTTGCTGTCTTGCTTCAGTCGCGCGATCAGCTGCGCTTGGTCGCGCACACGTGCGCGCAGGGCCTCCAGCTCGGTACGTAACGCGACTTCTGCCTCATAACGACGGTCGGCCGGTTGGTCGCGGTTGCGGACGGCACGGGAATTAAGCGTCGCGTTGAGGCGATGAATTTCATCACGTTGCTGAGTATTGATCTGCGTCGCCTCGTCGAGGGCTTGCGATTGTTTGTGCGCGGTTTGCGTGAGCGCAGCGATCTCGCGGTCGCGCTCAAAAAGCAGCCGCTTGGCTTCTGCCAAACGCTGTTCGACCTTCGGAAGGCGCTCTGCGATCGTAAGTTCCAATACGCGTCGCGCATTCTCGTGCTCTTCGTTGGCGGTCGCAAGCCGCGCCACGTCGCGTTCCAGGGAACTGATGGACGCATCTCGCCGATTGATTTCGATAAGTTGACGCGCAGCCTCCAATTCGGCATCTGCGAGCTTCGTTTCCAAATTGTGGATGCGGATCGCGAAGCTTGCGCGGAGCCGGTCTTTGTCGGCGGCGATTTCGGCCTCGCTGAGCGGCATGGCCCGCTTGAGCGCTTGGGTTGCCAATCGCTGGGCGCGGCGCTTATAGGCCGGAGCAATCACGCATACGAGGACACCGGCCAAACTGAAGCCGAGCACAACCAGCATCGCTGATTGGAGGGTGATCACGTGCGGTTGCCTCGTTCGCCTCTGCCTTCGCTCCTGCGCGCACTCGGAGCGTGGCACAATTCCAGCCCCTGAACCTCCTGGATACGCGCGTCCCTGACGAGCGTGGGCACCGGTCCGTCGCTGCGGCCCATGACTCCCGCTTCAACGCCTCAGCCTAGAGCGGATTCCAGGTCGGCGCCCGGGTATACTTCATATAGCCGACGTTGGCACCCAATCTGAGACCAACTCCCGAGCGAATAACAGCCAGTGTGACCTCCCCGTGCTTCTGGAGCTGCACACTAACGCCGCCGACTAGGTAGGCTGCCCCTTGTACCCCGCCGAAGCGCTCGTAAATCTGTGAAGGATCTCGTAAATTATAGACTAGAATCATTGTCTTGGAGCCTTCGGCCCCAGCATCGTAGCCGACCGATGGGCCTTGCCAGAACACTTTGTGGGTTCCGGCGTTTTTGGTGTGGAGCACACCCTCTCCGTACCGCAATCCGAGAACGAATGCGCCGCCGGCGTCCTCACCCAAAATATAGCCGTTCGGCCGTCCCTGG
The DNA here is from genome assembly GCA_021813195.1 of Pseudomonadota bacterium. The sequence goes on along the minus strand of JAKALI010000065.1, from coordinate 4,951 downwards.
CTCTGGAATGCCCACTCAATGCCTTTGGCAAGACTCTGGCTGACGGTCCCGAAGAAGCGGTGGCCAGCCGTGACGATTTCATTTCTCTCATAGACCCCCGCTTCCTGGGGGGACTTGGGTTCCGGAAAACCGCCGTCAGCCTCCAGCGCACTCGGCTCCCGATAGGGCTCACCGTAGCCACTGGGTTCCGGCACGCCGCTTCCCCCGCCCCGATAGGCATCTGGCCCGCCGGGGGACGAGTAGCGATCGGGCTGGTAGCCATCCTCATACCTGGACGCCGGATCGGCTTGGTAGGTGTCGTTGACCGAACGACCGCCTTGGGGCGGGCGATAGGCGTCTCCGTAACTGCCGGCAGTGTCACGGCCGTATCCACCGGCGGATGGCCGATAGGCATCATTGGCGTGAGCTGCGTTCGACAGCATCACGGTCACAACCGCCGCGAAGGTCGCGGCCGCGCGACCAAAAGACTGGATTCTGCGCAACGTGTTTGGGCAGGAAGGCGACATGCGGCCACCTCAAGCGATGCCGGCCAGCGAACCCGAACCGGCGCGTTAAACTTCGCTCAACCATCGCCAGAAAGTATTACCAAAGTGTGGCTGACACCGACGGGCGGAGAACACGAATAAGGCCATTTCGTGGAACGGCTCCGTCTCATGCCACGCGGCCACGGGCAACAAATGCGGGATTGAGGTAGGCCGACTGCTCGCGACCGTATGTGAGCGGCGCGCCGTCAAGATCCCTCACCGAGCCGCCCGCAGCCGTCAAAATCGCCTCCCCAGCCGCCGTATCCCACTCGCATGTCGGCCCGAACCGTGGATAGATGTCTGCCTCACCTCGTGCGAGCAGGCAGAACTTGATTGCAGAACTGAACCCGCTGCTCTCTGTAATCCCAAGTGCGCTCAGCCGGTCACGAAAGGCCTGTGTTTGCTCCGCACGACTGGTCAGTGCAACGAGCCCGCCTGGGCAAGGAACGCGCGCGGAAATGGAAACTGGATTTAGCTCGCGGAGCGTGCGGGTCGTACTGCCAGGATCGACACGAGCGGCGATCGCGCAAGTTTCGCCCTGGGTTGCGAAGACTTCGCCGCGGGCCGGCGCGTAGATGAGCCCTGCGACCGGTCGTCCATCGCTGATGAAGCCTATGTTGATCGTGAAGTCATCGCGACCAGCAGCATAACCTCGCGTGCCATCCAAGGGATCAACGAGGAACATCTGGCGCGCGGCTCGTGGCGCACGGGCTTGTGCTGCCGATTCCTCGGCGATCACCGGGATGCGCGGCGCGAGACGATGGAGCGCGCGCTCCAGTATCGCTTCGGCCCGCCGGTCTGCTTCTGTCACGGGAGAGCCATCCGATTTGCGATCGATTGCGAGACCGTCGCACCTCATCTGCAAAATGGCCCGGCCAGCCTCCAAAACGGCGGATAAAAGCCCGTCCCATAAACGATTGACGTCGTCATCCTTGCTGAAGATAGGCACGCATTCCTCTTGCGCCGAGGTGGGCATCGACTCCCATCACCTAGTCATCTACGCCCTGCTCGTCCGCTCACCGTGGATGCGATTGGGATTACAGGCCTTTCACAGTCGACGCGGCGCGTGTATCAGATCGGCGGGCGCTCGGCAAAACCTTTGGGGCAGCGCCTGATGCCCTGGCCATGGCGGCCGGACGACTGTTAAAACCTTGCCGGCCGAGAGCGACCGCTGGGATCAGGTGTGCGGCGTACCCCAGACAACCAAATCTCCAAAAGACCAACCACGCGCGGAGCCGTTATGACCCAAACTGCCGACATCTCCGATCTGGAAATCGCGGCTCTGATCTCCTCCAAGATTTGCCACGACGTCATCGGGCCCGTCGGAGCCATCGGTGTCGGTCTCCAGTTGCACGACGAGGAAAAAGAAGACGAGGCCCGGCGCTACGCGTTCGAAATGATTCGCAGCGTATCTCATCAGGCCGCAGCATGTCTGGAATTCGCGCGCTTTGCCTTCGGGGCCAGCGGATCGGCCGGCGCGATGATCGATCTGGCGATGGCAGAAAAGATCTCACGTGGTTACGTGCTCTATCATAAGGGCAAGCCGAAGCATCAGTTCACCTGGAGTGGCCCGGCTGGCTATATGTCGAAGGACAAGGTCAAACTCCTGTTGAACCTCATTGCGTCCTCACTGACGGCCCTGCCGCGCGGCGGGAGCATCGACGTCAAGATTACAGGTAGCCTTGAACAACCCCGCTTCGATCTGATCTGCCGAGGTCAGGCAGCGCGGTTGCCGCAACATGTCGTCGAGTTCTATACGGGACACAACGCTCCAGCACTCGATGCGATGTGTGTGCAAGCCTACTACACATGCCGACTCGCAAAACTCGCCGGCATGCCGCTCGTGATCGAAAAGGTCGGCGAGGACGTCCGCATCACAGCGATGCCCCATTGAAGCCGGGGTGAGGCCGCTCCTGCCCACAGGCTTGCGCGCAACGTTGCAGGACCATGCAAGCGTCAACGCAGCATTAATCGTTTGATGGCTTTACTGGTCGCAGCAAGGTGCTGTCTTCGCGACCTTGCACGCCACGCTCCCGCGAAGGGCCAAGGATTTTTCCATGAGACGTTGCCTGATCGTCGACGACTCCAGCGTGATCCGCAAGATCGCGCGTGTCTATTTGGAAGAACTTGGTTACGAAATCACCGAGGCTGAGAATGGGCGTGAGGCCCTGGCCAGTTGCCGTCAGAACCCACCGGATGCCATTTTTCTCGATTGGCAAATGCCGGAAATGGGCGGCTATGAGTTCCTGGGCGCGCTGCGTGTGCAGAACACAGGGCGGCGTCCGTACGTCGTGTACTGCACGAGCGAGAACGATTTCGCTGACATTTCGCGCGCCTACGCGGCAGGTGCGGATGCCTGCCTCCTGAAGCCATTCGACCGCGCAGCGCTCGAAGAGAAGTTCGCGCCATCGAATTTCTTACGCTGAGTTCGCTCGTCCTTCGCCGCACCCGAGCACAACCCATGCAAAAAGGGCCCCGGCAACCGGGGCCCTTGGTGCATGTCGTGCCTTGCGAGCCTCTTTACTCGCGATCGCCGAACAGCTGCAGCAGCGAGGTGAACATGTTGATGAAGTTGAGGTAGAGGCTCAGCGCGCCCATGACCGCGCCCTTTGCCATCAACTCCGAGTCCCCGCGCAACAGGTCATACTCGTCCTTGATTCGCTGGGTGTCGTAGGCCGTGAGACCTGCGAAGATCAGCACGCCCAAGGTGCTGATGGCGAACATCAGCGCGCTTGACTGCAGGAACAAGTTGACCAGGGCGGCGATGATAATGCCGATCACGCCCATGATCAGGAATGAACCCCAGCCGGACAGATCCTTCTTGGTCGTGTAGCCCCACAGGCTCAAGCCGGCGAACGCCGCGGCGGTCACGAAGAAGACCTGCGTGATGGACTGGCCGGTGAAGACGAGGAAGATCGTCGACAGCGAGACGCCCATCACGGCTGCGAACGCCCAGAAGGCACCCTGGGTGGCCGACGCCGAGAGCTTGTGCACGCCAAACGACAGGACAAGGACGAACGCCAATGGGGCGAGCATGATCACCCACCGCAGTGGCGAGCCGTAGAGAACCTGCGCGACGTCCGGATTGGAGAGCGCATACTGGCTGACGAAGTAGGCGACCAGGCCGGTCAAGGCCACGCCAGCCGCCATATAGTTGTACACGCCCAGCATATGAGCGCGCAGGCCCTCGTCGACGGCAGCGCCTGGTCGGCTCACCGTGTCGGAACGCGGGATTCGATTTTGAAGCTCGGCCATCTGGCAAGTTCCTCTCGAGAATGGTTGGTTGGGGGCCTCTATCCCCACTTTGCCGCTCGGATATTGGCGCAACCACACGTGATTTCAAGCCTGTTCGCCAAATTCCACGGTGATCGCAGTAAGAGTCAACCAATGACCGAATCACGAAATTGATCAACGATCTCGGCCACTATTGACTGCGCAGATGCGGAACAGGGCGCGCACTCAGCACCCGCCACGTCCCGACCGCGCCGAAGGTTAGCACCAAGCCGGTGGCAACCAGCAGGGCCGCGGCAACGGCGGACCACGAAAACGTAAAATCCAGATCCATCAGCAGTGTGACAGCGAGGTAAGCCGCCGCGCTGCCCACCATGATGGCGGCCGCCGCCGTGACTGCGGCCAGCAAGAGATATTCGGTTGCGTGCTCCGCCAGGATGCGCGCGCGCGTTGCGCCGAGCGTGCGCAGAATGACCGCCTCGAGAATCCGGCGGCGCTGTGCGGTTGCCATCGCCCCGGCGAGCACAAGCGCGCCAGCAATCAGAGTCACCGCCCCGGCAACGCGCACCGCAACCATCACTTTGCTGAAAACGGAGTTGAAGGCCTCGATCGCCTCCTTCACGCGGATGGCGGTCGCCGTCGGGAAGGCGCGGCCCATCATGCGAGCCAGCGCCACTTCCTCTGACGGCGTGGCTGCGGCCGGCAGCGATATCGTTGCGAGGACGTTGTGCGGAGCGCCGGCCAAAGCGTTGGCAGAAAACACCATCACAAAATTAAGTGACAGGCTCTCCCACTTCACCTCGCGCAAATTGGCGATCTGAGCCGTCAAATTTCGGCCAAGGACATTGACGGTGACTTCATCACCCAGCCGCAAACCCAAATCGCGCGCCAGTTCCGCTTCGAAGGATACGAGCGGTGGTCCCGCATAACCGGGTTGCCACCACGCACCCTCGACGACACGCGAGCCAGCTGGAATCTGATCGGAGTACGTGAGCCCCCGGTCGCCCGTCAGCACCCAATCGGCCTCGGGCGGGGCTTTGATCTTCTCGACAGGTTCGCCACGCAAACTCACCAATCGCCCACGCAGCATCGGTGCGGTCTCAATGCGCGCTTGTGGCTGATCGGCAAGTATAGCGGCCTTGAAGCGCTCCTCATCCGGCTTGGCGATGTCGAGCACGAAGTAGCTCGGCGATTCC
>JAKALI010000887.1 GCA_021813195.1 Pseudomonadota bacterium | reverse complement strand
TTGCGCACGGCTCAAGGTGTGCCCAGTGATGGACACGATCTCCGGCAGAGTACAGCCGGCTTCGGCCAACATAGTTACGGTCGTGCCACGAATGTCATGGAAGTGAAGATCATCTATGCCGGCAGCCCTGCATGTGGCGTTCCATTGGTCGGCAAAATATCGCTTCTTGAATGGTAAGCCGGTCTTTGTTGTGAGCATCACGGCGGCGCGCCGCTGAGCGATATCGAGCGTAGCCTTCAATGCCTTTGTACAGGGGACACGAATAACCGGAGCGTCCCGTCCAATCCGTCGGGCTTTGCCTTGGCGAAGCATAATCGAGGAGCCGTCGTATTGGCTCCAGGCAAGACGCAAAATATCTGCCTGTCTTTGGCCCGTATGGAGGGCGAGCACCATAGCAAACTGCATCTCAGGCGATGCGACTGCCATCAACGCGTCGATATGCGCCGGCAACCAGATGATATCCGACCGGTTACTTGCATATGCGCTTTCAAATCCGTCGAGAATGTTGACTTTCAATGGGCCATCTTTGGCTGCCCACGACAATACCCGAGCTAAGATTGTGACCCGGTTATCCGCCTCTCGCGGTTTTTCTCCAGAAAACTCGTCGTGCCATTTGATAACATCAGCGCGAAAAGCCTTATCTTCGAGCGCGCGATATGGGCATGTGCCGTATTTGGCATCCCAGAATTTGAACGCCCGCTTGTATTCCTTCTTGGTACTGTCGGCTAACCGCCGCCATTGTTTCGTTCCTTCGAAATCACGAAGCAGACCGGACAATGTACCGGCGTCGCGGCGTCGCAACGACTGCTCTGCAGCCGTATAGCTGGTCAGGAATTCAGGTGATCCAGGCTCGCCAGCGAGGCGTACACCGGTTGCACGATGATAATGGTAAATCCTGATCTCACCCGACGCGAGCTTCGCTCGGACGCTGTTTATACCTTTTGCTCTAATTCGCATGACCACGCTTCCATCGCTCAAAGGGCGAAACCTGGTCAACTTCGGATGACGCGCCCTTACCCGTCAAATGAGCTTCGATTGCGTCCCGGCTCCACCGCCGCGTGCCTGGGATCGACCCCGGCAAAATTCCTTTGCGGACCCAGGAATCAAACGTTTGTGCGCTGATCCTGCACATTTTGGCAGCTTCCTGACGCGTCAATACCGGAGGCCAATTGTCGTTGGATTGCTGATCGGTTCTGACGACGCGCCGAAGATCGGCTTCGGTGAATTTGTCGAGGTGGTTCATACTGACCGATCATCGTCACTGCCGTTAATGAATCGTTAATGACCAGGCTATCCTTGGGGGGTAGCATTTTGGCCTGCTCTCGATGCGTTTTTTAGTCCCTCCAGAAATGCTTAAATCGCCCGGAGGCCAATTCGGTATAACGCACAGTGTGCTGAATATTGCGGTGCCCGAGATAGGCTTGAAGCGTCCTCGTGTCGTGTCCCTTGTTGGCCAGGGCGAAACCACAAGCGTGCCGGAGCATGTGCGGGTGCGCCTTGAACGCCAGCTTGGCCTCTCTGCCCGCCCGCTCCACCATCCGGGCAAACCCTGCCATGCTGAAGGGAGCACCGCGCTCTGAGGTGAACACAAAGGGGCTCTTGGGCTCCTGCTCCCGCTGAAGCCGCCGCAAAGCACGTAACTCGTCGCCAACGATAGGGTGGGTGCTGGGAGTGCCCTGTTTGGCCCTGCGGACGTGCAGAGTGGCAGTCCTGAAGTCCACCTGATCCCAGCGTAGGTCGACCAGTTCTGAGGCTCTCAGGCCGTGCCTGTAGGCCACCAGCAGCATGGTGGCATCCCGATGGCCCCACCGGTTGCGCTTGGCTGCGGTTATCAGCCGCTCGACCTCGGCCTCGGTAAGGTATTCTCGGGTCCGCAGGTCGGCGTTTGGTGGCCGTCTGGGGGTGACTGTTCGCTTTTCGATGGCTGGCGTGACCAGCTTGAGGTGCGATTTTGCCATTGTTTTGGACCTCGGCAATTCTGACTATCCGAACAATGACCGCTTTACGGATTGTCACCGCGGGCAGGTTTGATGTGGAGCCCGGTGCCTAAGAAGGTGGGCGACCCCCCCGATCAGCCAGCTGCGGTATGCGAGATAGCTGCTAGCGAACGGCCCAGTCGGCAGCTCATCTGGCAGGAAGCCTCGCCGACAGGTCCACCAGAACCAACCGGCACGGGTGCCGAACGAATTGGCGAGTACCCGATCAGCGTAGAAGACTTCGACTGTGATGCCGGTCAACGGATCAAAATCGTAAAGTGGTTCGCCGGTGGCCCGGCGTCCAAAAATGCAAATTACTGCGCGTGCCATGGGATGCTTCCCTGCTATTCCGCGCTACACCGCGACTTCGGCGTTTTCGGAAACGGCGAGACCGCGAACGTAATCCGCGGCTTGGGAAGCTTTGCTGCAGGCCTTGAAGAATGCTCGCTTGTCGGCCTTCAGGAGGTCGATCCAGGTAGAAATGTATCCCGCATTACGGACATCCCCATCAAAGCCGAATTCCGCACACAGGAAGGCGGCTCCCAGTTCGGCGATTAGTTCCTCGGCAGCGTAGTCGCGTGAACCAAACCGGTTCTTCAGGCCGCGATCTAGACGTGACTTGTGTCCCGTCCAATGCGTCAATTCATGGAACGTCACATTGTAGAAATGATCAGCGCCCTTGAATGCGCCAAA
>JAKALI010000886.1 GCA_021813195.1 Pseudomonadota bacterium | reverse complement strand
TCATCATCACGGTGCGCGGGTAGCGCATCCCCCGCAACCCGAGCCGCATCCCCACCCAGCTCAAAGCAAAGAAATCAAAAATCAGGATAACCGCGCCGCCGAAAATGACGCGGCCCGGCTCGTGTTCGTTCAAGGCCAGAATCCAGGTGAAGTTCAGCGCGATGAGCGAAATCATCGGCAGAGTGAAGATGCCGGCTCCAGAACTCATGTTGATGATGACTCCGCTACGTGCCTTGCGCATCACCGGAAGCACCGCCCGAATGACATCCATTGGGCCGAACACATTGATTTGCGCCTTGCCGCGCATACCCATACCCGCTCCGTGAATTACGAGAATTCTCGCCATGCGTGACCTCCTGCTCACCCCCACTAGGTAGGAGGCATAATATCGACTAGGGACGGCTCTAACGCTACTCCCACACGGGCTTGCGCTTGGCCAGAAATGCGTCAACGCCTTCCCCAAAGTCGGGACTGTCAGCCAAACCGGCGGCCGTTTCGAGCTCAAGCCGCATCCCGTCCTCGAACGACATGCCGCCCCCCAGGGAAATGGTGCGGCGAATGGCTGCAAGTGCCGACGCCGATTGCTCGGATAGATAATTGCCATACTCTTGGACACGATCCCTGAGACTCGCAGCCGGCACGATCTCGTCGATCAATCCAAGTGCGAGGGCTTCCTTGGCGTCGAGAATCCGACCTTCGTACAGATATCGGATCGCGCGTGATCGCCCGAGCATCCGAGCCAAGGCTTGTGTGGTGGCGATCGGGGGAATGAAGCCAATGCGTATCTCAGGCTGGCCGAGCTTGGCGTTGTCGGCAGCAAACCGCAGGTCACAGTGCAACGTCATTTCGAGGCCGCCGCCAACAGCAGTGCCGTTGATTGCTGCCAAAAGAGGTTTGGGCGAGGCCCGGAGGAGGTTTGCTATGTCATGGCAAAGGCGAACCCACTCGCGCATGTCATCGGATCTCATGCCCTTGAACGCGTTGAGATCGGCACCGGCGCTTAAATACTTGTCGATCCCGCTAGCAAGCACGAGCACTCGCACGCTGTCGTCCTCAAGTGCGCCCCTGATCCCGTGTCGAACTTCCTCCACCATCTGTCGGGTGAACGCATTGACCGGAGGACGATTGAATTCGAGCCAACCTACCCTGCCTACCGTCGAGAAATTCACGCTGGTAGCTGTTGTTATCATGTCGACTCCGTCCTCGTTTGCCGCTTCGTCGGCGATCCCCTCGCAACATCCTTATCGCAAGGACGGATCGGCACCGCCTGCACAACTACTTCCCGGTCCTGGTCACCTTAGATTAGACTTCTCGAACAATGGGAAGATAGCCCACTTGCAGCTTGCTGATGGAGCAGGCAAGCGTGTCCGCCTTGGGTCAAAAGGGCGACATCCAGTCCAGCCCTGCCCCGGGTCCGCTCTTCCCCCCAAAGCGGACATCAAGTTTCGCCTACTCTTGGCGGCAAGTTTTATGAGTACGCACCCTAGCACGCGGACTCATTAAGCCGCAGCCACTACCTGATTGACGCGAGTTGAACGAAGGCCAAGTAGTTGGCGGCGAGCCTGTCATAACGCGTCGCCACCCGACGGCATTGTTTGAACCTGCTTGGTGATGACCGGCCAAGGCGATGGGTCTATCCTCGCCTCATTGTCCCTTCGTCACCGGCGCCCAGTTCGGCGCAGAGTTCGCCCATACGCAACTCGCCCTCGCGCGTCTGTCCGCCGATCTCCAGGAACCGGCGCATGTTGGCCTTGGCGCCCGCGGTGCGCAGGGTCTGGTCGAACAGATAGGCTTCCTCGAACAGCCCCTCGATCAAGGGGCGGTCGGACTGATTGACGCTCTGCTTGGCGAGACGCACCGCCTCCGCGGGGAATGACGCGATGCGGCGCGCAAGCTTCTCGACCGCCGGGCCGATCTCCTTCGCCTCGTAGATGCGGTTCAGATAGCCCCAGCGCTCCGCGGTTTCCGCGTCCAGGTCGTCGCCCGCCAGGATCAACTCCATCGCCCGCCCCCGCCCGATCAGCCGAGGCAGCCGCTGTGTGCCGGTGCCGCCGGGCAGGATGCCCAGCGGGACCTCCATCTGGTTGATCTTGGTCTTGCCGCGCACCCCGAAACGCATGTCGAACGAGGCCGCCAGCTCGCTGCCGCCGCCGCCGACCCGGCCTTCGATCTGGGCGATCACCACCTTGTCCATGGTGCGATAGCGCTCGCACATGGCGTGATAGGGCTTGATCTGCGTATCGCGGCGGGCCGGCGTGTCGGTCGGGCGTTGCAAGATCGCGGCCACGTCGAAATGCGCTAGGAAGAAATCCGGATCGGCGCTGCGGAAGACCACGACCGTGAGGTCGGGGTCCGCCTTCAACGCGTGCGAGAGTGCCTCGAGCTCCGCCAGCAGGGCCAGCGTGATGACGTTGACCGGCGGGTTGCTGATCGTGACGGTCGCGACCCGGCCGGAGACCGCGACATCCAGGAGCTTGTATTCGTAGGTCATGGCGTTACCCCTCTGTTCTTGCTGGCGGCATGCCTGCGACACGTGGCGATCCTCTTTAGCAGGGATCCCCGCCGCGGCGAACGCCGTGGGCCCGAGGAGCCGGGCCAAACCAATGTCTGGGGCGGCAATGGCGGGCTCACCATCGAATGGCGCACGCGCAACGTGACGCTGTTCTCGGCCGG
>JAKALI010000885.1 GCA_021813195.1 Pseudomonadota bacterium | reverse complement strand
GGGGGTCGGCTTCTGGCAGAAGTACAAGGCGGATACGGCCATCGAGGCGCTCAAGCAGCGCTTGGCGCTCTCGGCGCGCGTGAAGCGCGACGGCACGTGGCATGAGATCGCCGCCCGGCTGCTCGTGCCGGGGGATCTGATCGCGATCAACATCGGCAACATCGTGCCGGCCGACGTGACGCTCGTGGAGGGCGAGTACCTGAGCGTGGATCAGTCGGCCCTCACCGGTGAGTCGCTCGGCCGCCTTCTCACGGATCCCGTGAAGGGGCACTTCTATTCCTCCTCCGCGCTGATGATCCTCCGCATGCTGTGTGAAAAACATCTCGGTAAGAAGGACAAGAAATGGGAGGGAATTCTAAAGGGCGGCGTCTACCACGTGCACAAGGAACTCGGCGTCGATGAGAGTGTAATCTGGGGGGAATATTTCTTCGTCGAGGCGCTCGATCAGGCCTTGCGCCAGCTTTAGCTCAGTGAACTTCGAACGGCGTTATGATGAGGGTGCAGAGGCCGTTTCCGCCTAGTTCTGTGCGGGAAGCGGCCGTGGAGGGCGGGCTGTGACGAAACGGGCTCGGGCGGCGATAGGTACGTTCATTTTCTTCCTGGGCTCGGTCGCGCTGGTGGGCGCCGCCGACAAGCCCACCGTTCCGGCCCAGTCGACTTCGGATTCTACGGCTCGCGTCGACATCCCTACGCGGGTCAGCACGAAGGCGGCCGAGCCTCCGGTTCGCGGCGACATCCGCATTGACACCGAGCTGGTTCTGATTAATGTCACAGTTACCGATCCGCTGAACCGCTTCGTCACCGGCCTGGAAAAAGAGCACTTCAAGCTGTTCGAGGACAAGGTGCAGCAAACGATCGCCCAGTTTTCCAGCGAGGATGCGCCGCTGTCGGTCGGTTTGGTGTTCGACACGAGTGGCAGCATGGGCGCCAAGTTGCAGAAGTCGCGGATGGCGGCGGCGGAGTTTTTCAAAACGTCCAACCCGGAAGATGAGTATTTTCTGGTCACGTTCAACGACCGGCCGAAGCTCGCGACGCCTTTCACGCATGAACTCGAGGAAGTCCAGAATGCGCTGACGTTCACCGAGTCCAAGGGGCGGACCGCGCTGCTCGACGCAGTGTATCTGGCGATGAACACGATGCACAAGGCGCACAATCCGCGCAAAGCGATTTTGCTCATCTCCGACGGCGGCGACAACAGCAGCCGTTACACGGAGAGCGAGATCAAGAACGCGGTGCGCGAGGCCGACGTGCAGATTTACGCGATCGGCATTGTCGAGCCGCTGGCCTCACGCGGCCGAACGGCGGAAGAGTTGAACGGCCCGAACCTGCTCGCGCAGCTTGCCGAGCAGACCGGCGGCCGCGCCTTTCAAGTGGAAAACATCAATGAATTGCCGGATGTGGCGGCGAAAATCGGGGTCGAGTTGCGCAACCAGTACTTACTCGGCTACGCGCCGACGAACAAGACCAAGGATGGGAAATATCGTCACGTGCAGGTGAAACTTGTCCAGCCTCGGGGACTGCCCCCGCTTAAGGCATACTACCGTTTGGGCTACTATGCTCCTTACCATTAGAGTGCGGCCGGGCGTTTTTTTCTACATGCGACTCGTTTCCCTCGCGTTACTCGCTTCCACCGCGTTGCTCGTTGCCCAAACGCAGCCGCCGAACGGCACAAAACAGGCGCCCGTCCCCCCCGGTGCTCCGCCTGCAATGACCAGCGACCAGCCCGCCACATTTACGGTCGACACACGCCTGGTGGTGCTGCACGCCAGCGTCATTGACGCGAAGGGCAAGCTAATCACGAACCTGCCCGAGAGCGCGTTCAAGGTGTACGAAAATGGCGCCCCGCAACAGATCCGTCTTTTCCGCCGCGAGGACGTCCCTGTGTCCATGGGCATCATCGTTGACAACAGCGCCAGCATGCGCGATAAGCGCAAACAAGTGGAATTGGCGGCGCTCGACCTCGTGAAGGCCTCCAACCCGCAGGACGAGGTGTTCATTGTGAATTTCAACGATGAGTCCTACCTCGATGTGCCGTTCACGCATGACATCAAGAAAATGCAGGAAGGGCTGGCGCGCATCGACACGCGAGGGGGCACCGCGCTGCGCGACGCCATCAGCGGCTCGATTGATTACATGAAGGAGCACGCCAAGCTCGACAAAAAGGTCCTGCTCGTTGTGACGGACGGCAACGATACGGCCAGCGACGACCGGGACACGCTCGAAAAACTGACCGCAAAGGCGCAGTCGAGCGAGGTGCTCATTTATGCGATCGGGCTGCTAAGCGACGAGGAGCGTCACGAAGCACGCAAGGCGAAGCGTGTGCTCAACACGCTTACTTCGGCGTCAGGAGGGATGTCTTACTACCCGAAGGAACTGGCTGATGTGGACCGCATTACACTCCAGGTGGCGCATGAGATTCGCAACCAATACGTGATCGCGTATTCGCCGGCGATTCAGGCACTCGATGGCAGTTTCCGCCAAATTAAAGTAACGGTCAACGGTCCCGGCCATCCCACAGTGCGAACCCGGACGGGGTACTATGCTACGCCCGACATGAGAGGCAACCCGGTTCTTAAGGGGAATCAGGCTCCCGGCTTGTGATCCGATTTCTTTGGCAGGCGACGCGGGGCTATCGTCTTCGGCCGTGGAAGAGTCCGTATCTTCGGTGGCGGA
>JAKALI010000884.1 GCA_021813195.1 Pseudomonadota bacterium | reverse complement strand
CCTGCGGATGCGTGTCTCCCAGTGCGGGATCGAGACGTGCGACCACCAGGAGCAGGAAAGATCCGCGGAACGCTTTCGTCCGCGCTTCCTCCTTCTGCACCTCGGTCGCCGCGGCGTCGCGCTCGCTGAGCGCCTCGGCAAAAGCCTCGCCCAGAAGATGGCGCCGCTCCGGCGCGATGATGATCAGGCGCCAGGGATTCAACTGACCGTGATCCGGCGCTGCGCCCGCCGCGTCGAGGATTTGCCCGATCGGCCCGGCATCGGGTCCCGGATCGCCCAGCCGCTTGGGCGAGATGTGCTGGCGCGAATGAATCAGCGCGAGCGCCGCCTCAATCACATCCTGGTCAGGAGTCGAATCCATGCAAGTCCATCATCGGTAATACGTAGTTCAATCGGCCAGATGCAGTGTGCCATGATATCCGCGCGGCCGACCTTTTGCCCGCTTCGCCGTCGATGAGCCGCCTGGCAAACACAGCAGGCGGACCTTCCATGGCGTTTATCTATCCACCAGTCGAGCTCATCACGCGAATGATCTTCCCGGGTAATTCGCGAAACTCATGGCGCTGGGGCTTGAGTTCGATCGCGGTACGGATTGCCGCTTCGATCTGATCTTCCGCTGCTCCTGAGCGAAGCATTGGGCGGAAATCGAGTTTTTCATCCTGGCCCAGGCACATGTACAGGCTGCCGTCGACCCCCACCCTGACGCGGTTGCAAGTCTCGCAGAAATGCTGCGAAAGTGGCGTGATGAAGCCGAGGCTGAAGCGCCCGTCGCTCGAACACAGGTAACGCGCCGGGCCGCCTCCGGGAATCAATGCATCGACCAGACCGAAGCGCTGCTGCAGCCGCTCACGCACCGGCTGCAGGTCCAGGTACTGGGCACTGCGGCCAGTGTCCCCAATCGGCATGGTCTCGATCAGACGCAAGATAAACCCATGGTCCATGCAAAACGCAGCCATGTCGTCGATTTCATCGTCGTTCACGCCGCGCATGACCACCATGTTGATTTTGATCGGAGCAAGACCGGCGTATTTTCCCGCCATCAGCCCGGCAATGATCCGGTCGTAACAGTCCCGTCCGGTTATGCGTTCGATGCGATCACGCTGCAGTGAGTCGAGGCTCACGTTGATGCGTGTCAACCCGGCCGCTTTCAAGTCCCTGGCGTGATTTTCAAGTTGGGTCGCGTTCGTGCTCAGCGAGAGGTCCTCGATGCCCTTGAGACGACGCAGCCGGGCGACCAGTTGCGGGAGATCGTGGCGCAGCAGCGGCTCGCCCCCGGTAATGCGCACCCGGTGCACGCCAAGCTTTCCGAAGACCGCCATCAGCCGCTCAATCTCGTCGAAGTTCAGCCAGTTCGCCGGTTCCTCGAAGCCGCGAAACCCTTGGGGCATGCAATAGCTGCAGCGCAGGTGGCATCGGTCCGTTACCGACAATCGCAGGTAATCGATCCGACGACCAAAACGGTCCGCCAGCAGCGCAGAGATTTGATCAGTTGCCATGCACGGCATATGCCACCCTCATCCCATACTCGTCGTACGCTGGCGGCAGGCCGGGCACATCTTCAGCCGCGCCGCACCCTCTGCGCCAAACACGGAGTGGCCCTTAATCCGCTCCAAGCCGGAGGCCAGCAGCCGCCGGCTGATGAACGGCGTGGCGCATTCGGTACAGCGGAACAATTCGTCCTCATGCCGCAATTGCGCTTTGCTGCGCGCAGTGGCATCGGCCATGAAACGCGGATGCAGCCTGATCGCGTGTTCGGGACATCCAGTGTCGCACAATCCGCACTGAACGCACCTGGCTTCGATAAAACGAAGCTTGGGCACAGGCTCCGCTTCCGCCACGAAGGCTGCGGCCGGGCACAAATTGGCACAGGCGAAACAAAGCGTGCACTTGGCACGATCCACCGTGACTTCGCCAAAGGGCATCCCCGGCGCCAATGCAACAGCCGCGATCGCACCGCTTGGCGCGATCTGCAGCGCATCGAGCGCCGCAAGCAGCGCCGGCCGCTTGGTCCCGGCAAAATCGGCTGCAATCCGTTCGCCCACATTATTCGAGGCGCCTGCGCGATGCGGCATGGCGTCTATGCTTGCGGCGAGTGCTTCCGGCGCGACTAATGCCAGACGCAAAGGCGAAACACCAATACCGTCAAGCAGAATGCGGGCTGCAGCGATTTTGCGGGCCAACAACGCCTGCTCTTCCAACGTGGCGTTTTTGTCGCGAACCATCACCACCCCCGCCGCGCCTGCCGCGAGGGCCTCCAACCAGAGTTCTTCACCGAAGGCCGGAAGCGCCTCCAGCTGTAATGTCCGTGCACGGGCGGGCAGACGCGCCGCTTCGATCGCAGCGCGCGCCGCCGGTTTATGAACGACGATCACAGGCGCCGGATAGCCTTCGCTTCGCGCTGCGTCGGGTAAGCGCCGCAGCGATGCCCGCAGCGCCGCAGGCGACGGTCGCTTGAACGACAGCGCCCCTGTCGGACACGCGAGCGTGCAATTCGCACAACCCCGACAAAATTTGGCATCGAGCGCAACGACATCGCCCGCCGAACGAATCGCCCCTGCGGGACACACGTCCAAACATTGAGTGCAGCCCCGCAGCCCTCTGGCGCCATGCGCGCACAGCGACGCGTCGCAATCGACGAACAGCGGCTTGACGAAGCGGCCCACGAACCGGTGAA
>JAKALI010000883.1 GCA_021813195.1 Pseudomonadota bacterium | reverse complement strand
CCCTCCAGAAGCTGGGCCTTCCAGGTCGTGATCTGGTTCGGGTGGACATCAAACTGCTGCGCCAGCTCGGCCAGCGTCTTGTCGCCCTTCAACGCAGCCAAAGCCACCTTCGCCTTGAAGGCCGGAGAATGTGTCCGTCGTGCTCTCTTCGTCATCTTCGTTCCTGATTCGCGGCCAGAATCCTCGCCGCTGTCAGGCAGAAAATCCACTTAAGCTACTGTCCGAATTTGCGAAGCCAGCTCTGTCATGTGCAGACAACAGCGATTTACGCCAAGGTCGATCTCGACGCGTTGCGAACATTGGCGTTGCCATGGCCGGGAGAAGCCCAATGAGCGCACTCCGACAGGCTGTTCACGACTACATCGAGATGCGGCGAGGGCTGGGGTTCAAGCTGCGAGAGACAGAACGGGGATTGATCGATTTCGTCACCTTCTTGGAAGCCAATGACACACCATACATCACGACGGAACTGGCCCTTGCCTGGGCCCAGCGTCCATCGCATGCGCAGCCTTCGCATTGGGCGAGACGGTTGGGTTACGTCCGCGTATTCGCCCGTCATCGAACTGCCGCTGATCCGCGAACCCAGATTCCCCCAGACGGTTTGTTACCTTTTCGTCCAAAGCGAGCTCGGCCTTATCTCTATTCAAAGGAAGACATCCAGTGCCTCTTGTCCGCAGCGCTTGAGATGCCGTGCCGATATACTCGCTGCAAGCTCAGGCCATGGACATATTATTGCCTGTTCGGATTGCTGAGCGTTTCCGGCCTGCGCCTCGGCGAAGCCCGCAACCTTAAGCTTTCGGACATCGACTTTGATGCCGCTGTGCTGACAATCCGCGGCACGAAGTTCGGAAAGTCCCGTCTTGTTCCGATGCACGCATCAACCTGTAGAGTGCTTCGGGATTATATCAGACGCCGGCGGCGGTATTGTGCGACGCAGGCTGCGTCTCCATATTTGTTCACGTCCCTGTTGGGAAACCGCCTTGATGTGGGAGACATTCATCGAACATTCTATGCTCTATCTCGCCAGATCGGCTTGCGAGGCGCAACCGACAGCCACGGCCCGCGCCTGCATGACATGCGGCATGTGTTCGCGACAAACACGTTGGTGCGCTGGTACGAGGCCGAGCAAGATCCCGAGCGGCTCCTGCCCATTTTGTCCACCTATCTCGGCCATGTCCACGTGGCCGATACCCAATGGTATCTCTCCGGTTCACCCGAGCTGATGAAAGAAGCAATGCGCCGGCTTGAGCGGCGCTGGGAGGATCGGACATGACCAAGTATGCTAGCCTGGCCCCACTTTTGGAGCGGTTCTTCACCCAACGCCTGATGCAACAGCGGCAGGCAAGCCCCCACACAATCAGTTCCTATCGCGATACCTTTCGGCAGTTGCTGAAGTTCGCCACACGAACACTGCATAAGCCACCGTCTCGCCTGAACTTCGAGGAAGTCGACGCGCCGTTAATTGTTGCCTTCCTTGATGACCTGGAGAACCACCAGGGTATCAGCGTCCGCAGCCGCAACTTGCGCCTCACGGCGATTCATTCCTTCTTTCGCTACGCCGCCTTCGAGGCACCCGAGCATTCCGCCCAAATTCAACGCGTGCTCGCGATCCCCAGCAAGCGCTTCACTCGAACCCTGGTCAATTTCCTGACCCGCCCAGAGGTCGATGCCATGCTGGCCGCACCGGATCAATCGTCCTGGTCCGGACGGCGCGATCACGCGTTCCTGCTGGTCGCGGTGCAGACTGGATTGCGGCTATCGGAGATCACCGGCCTTAAGCGGGACGATCTGTTCTTCGGCGCGGGCGCCCACCTGCGCGTCATTGGCAAAGGGCGCAAGGAGCGCTGCACCCCGTTCGCCAAGTCTACGACCGCAGTCTTGAAAAACTGGCTGAAAGAACCTCAGCGCGGAGAAGAAGATATCCTGTTTCCCAGCGCCAGAGGTGAGCGGCTGAGCGTTCATGGTGTTCAGTACATGCTGAACAAACACCGCCGGACCGCTGCTGCCATGTGCCCGTCTCTGAATGGAAAGCGCGTCACCGTTCATCGTCTGAGGCACACCATGGCCATGGACCTCCTGCAGGCGGGTGTCGACCGTGCCGTCATCGCCTTGTGGCTCGGCCATGAATCGGTCGAGACCACACAGATCTATATCGAGGCGACGTTGGCGATGAAGGAGATGGCATTGGCAAAAACAATCCCATATTCTGGTAAGTCATCCCGCTTCCGACCCGACGACAATCTGCTGGAGTTCTTGAACAGCCTGTAAATCGCGCTGACTATGTCGGCTAGCCCGGGTATTTCTGCAGGAAATCTCTTTATTCCTCAGACGTTTGCCACTGCGGTCAAAGCTACCCGACATAGTCGGGCGGGGTAGATAGTGTCGAAGCCGATGAAGCAATCCTGGGGGATTCGGCGGGGCGCATCTTGAGGCCAGCTCCAGCCGGCGCATAGCCGCCACAGGCGGCAAGGCTCGGCGGACACCTCAAATTGAATGTGGGCACCTTGCCCAAGTGGGCGCACCTGTCCGGACTAATTGCTGCGTTGATCATCGGCCGATTTCTCAGCCCCGGCGGTCTCACGAGCGCCTCAACGAGGTGTCGGACGAGCGCTGGACCTTATCGTTCCGAACGTTTGAATATATCTAACGATTTCAACAAATTGATAGGCGTTATACGCGTTTC
>JAKALI010000882.1 GCA_021813195.1 Pseudomonadota bacterium | reverse complement strand
TCGCACGCATTGAAGCGATCCAGCGCCTCGTCGAGAGTCCGCGGCAAGGTGCGCGCGCAATCATACGCGTTTCCGTCCATCAAAGGCATCGGCTCGATCTTTTCCTCAATGCCCAGATAGCCGCACACCAGCGACACGGCGTTCGCCAGATAAGGGTTGGCGTCAGCGCCCGGCACACGGTTTTCGATCCGCCGGTTCTGCGCGTCGGAAATCGGCACGCGCAAACCGCAGGAGCGATTGTCATTGCCCCATTGCAGATTGATCGGCGCGCTGAAATGCGGCCGCATGCGGCGGAACGAATTGACGTTCGGCGCAAAGAGCGGCGTCACCTGCGGCAGATATTTCTGCAGCCCTCCGACGAAGTAGCGGAAATTGTCGCTCATCCCGCCATCTTTATTGGAGAAGATGTTGTTGCCGTTTTTATCCAGCACAGAGGTGTGAATGTGCATGGCGCTGCCCGGCTGCGCTTCCATCGGCTTGGCCATGAAGGTCGCATACACGCCATGCTTCAGCGCCACCTGGCGCACGATCCGCTTGAAGACGATCACTTCGTCGCACAGCCGGATCGCATCCCCATGATTAAAATTGATCTCCAGCTGCGCCGTGCCGGATTCGTGGATCATCGTGTCGATCCCGAGGCTCGCAAGTTCCGCGTGCTCATAGATGTTCTCGATGAGGTCTTCGTATTCGGTGATCGCCTCCAGGCCATAAGGCTGCGGCGAGGTTTCCGGACGCCCTGACCGGCCCGCCGGCGGGAGCAGCGGGAAATCCGGATCGCCCGCGCGCACGAGATCATCTCGGTGTGCAAGCGCCTCCAGGTCTAGAATATTACCGAGACCTCCACGGGCTGGCGGAGACGTCACCAGCTCCGCCTCATGACAGCGGGCGCAATGCCGCCGGAAGATGTCGATGACCTCGGCGGGGCCTGCCGTCGTCTCCGACATTCCCGCAGCGATCGCACCCCACCCGCTCCACGGCAACGCCAAGGCAGCGACACAGGCCGCCATGGCGAGCGCGATCCTTCCGATTCTGCCGAAGTGTGCCACAGTCCCCACCTGCCACCCTCATCGAGGATTGTCGGCCCCGAACCATACTCAGCAGCGACGACGGCTCCAAGTCATCGCCGCAGCGACCTCGGCCCGCTGGGTGTCAACCCACCTGAGAGATTTGTGAAAAAACGCCGCACGTTTTGACATAAAAATGGGTCTCATGCCCTCTTGCGACGCGAATTGAGACCCGATCATGGCACAACCAACCCGCAACGGCGGACGCATCCTCGTCGACCAGCTTCTCATCCAGGGGACCGACACGGTGTTCCAGGTGCCGGGGGAGAGTTTTCTGGCTGTCCTTGACGCGCTGTTCGACGTGCCCGCCATCCGGACGATCACCTGCCGGCACGAGGGCGGGGCAGCCATGATGGCCGAGGCGACGGGACGGCTCACGGGGCGGCCCGGCATCGCTTTCGTCACCCGCGCACCCGGGGCCGCGAACGCCGTGAGCGGTGTCTACGTTGCCTCCCAGGGGCAAACGCCGATGATCCTGTTCGTCGGTTTACCGCCGCGACGACTGCTGATGCGCAGCGCCTTCCAGGATTTCGACCTGGTAGGGCTTTTTGGCGCCATGGCGCGCCATGTCGAGATCGCAGCCTCCGCCAATCTGCTGCCCGAAATCTTGGCCCGCGCGTTTGCAATGTCCATGGCGGGCCGTCCGGGTCCCGTCGTGATCGGTCTTCCCGAGGACGTGCTCATGGAGACGGCGACAGTCACCGACGTCCGCCGCGTCGATCGCGCGCGCACCGGCGTCTCTCGATCGACCATGAACGACCTTGCCGAACGGCTAGCGAACTCCGAGCAGCCGATCGTTATCGTTGGCGGACCTCACTGGTCACGCGAGGTCCAGCACGCCGTTCAGAACTTCGCCCTGCGATTCGATCTCCCCGTTGCGGCGGCCTTTCGTGCTCAGGATTACATCGACAATCGCCATCCCTGCTATTGCGGCCACATCGGCATCAACATGGATCCCAAGCTGGCGACGGCGATCCGCGCGGCCGACCTGCTCATCGTCATGGGAGCGCCGCTCGACGACATCGGCACCGCTGGATGGACGCTCATTTCGGCCCCAGAACCGTCGCAACGCCTCGTGCTCATTCACCCGGCTGGAGCCCATCCCCGTGATGGGGTGCGCCCGTCTTTGACCGTTCTCGCGAGTGCTGCGGATTTCGCACCCGAGTTAAAGTCGCTCGAACCGCCAACAGAGCGGCCATGGAAGACATTCCGCCGTGACTTGAGGCACGCCTTCGAAGCCACGCAGCGCGTGCTCGAAACCCCTGGCAGCATCCAACTCGGCAAAGCCGTGCGACAGGTATCTGATCGGCTCGGTGAAGATGCGATCATCACCAGCGGAGCAGGAAATTTCAGCCAATTCGTGCATCGCTATTTCACCTATACAGGCTTTGGCACGAGTCTCGCCCCGGCATCTGGAACGATGGGATACGGCCTGCCTGCCGCGATTGCGGCCAAGATCGCCGAGCCCCAGCGCACGGTCATCGCATTCGCTGGGGATGGCTGCTTCATGATGACCGCTCAAGAACTCGCGACAGCCGTACAATATGGACTGAATATGATCGTCATCGTTGCGGATAACGGCATGTACGGCACCATCCGGATGCATCAGGAACGGGCGTTTCCAGGCCG
>JAKALI010000881.1 GCA_021813195.1 Pseudomonadota bacterium | reverse complement strand
TCCGGCCTGCCAGCGTTGACTTGCGTGTATCGGGGCGGCTGGTAATCAGGGCCGAAAGCGGAGGAGAATGCGGTGGCATATGAAACGTTGATCGTCGAGGTCTCGGAAGGCGTGGCGCTGATCCGGCTGAACCGGCCGCAGGCGCTCAATGCGCTCAATGCCCAGCTCTTGGCCGAGTTGTCTGCGGCGATGACTGCGATGGATGCCGACCCCGCGGTGCGAGCGATCGTCCTGACTGGTTCAGAGAAAGCCTTTGCGGCCGGTGCGGACATTCGCGAGATGGCCGAGAAGAGCTTTGTCGATGTCTTCGCCAGCGACCTCTTCACGCCGGAGACCGATGCGATTCTGCGGGTTCGCAAGCCGATCATCGCCGCGGTGGCAGGTTATGCCTTGGGCGGAGGCTGCGAGTTGGCGATGATGTGCGATTTCATCATCGCGGCAGAAACGGCGAAGTTTGGGCAACCGGAGATCAACCTCGGGGTGGTCGCGGGTATCGGTGGCACCCAGCGACTTACCCGATTTGTCGGCAAGTCTAAGGCAATGGATATGAACCTGACCGGCCGGATGATGGATGCCGCCGAAGCCGAACGGTCCGGCCTTGTCAGCCGGGTCGTTCCCGCGGACAAGCTCATCGAGGAAGCGATGGCCGCGGCCAGGACGATCGCCGCGAAATCTGCTCTGACGGTTCGGGCGGTGAAAGAGGCGGTCAACCGCAGCTATGAGGTGCCGCTGCGCGAGGGTCTGTTGTTCGAGCGGCGGCTGTTCAATGCGCTCTTCGCCACGGACGACCAAAAGGAGGGGATGGCGGCGTTCCTCGGCAAGCGCCCGGCCAAATTTACCGACAGCTAGCCGTATCGGGCATCGATGCCGAAAATGCGCGGCAGAGCTGTTGACTTGCCGGTGAGTCACGCTTAGAAGCGCGGCTTCAGATTACCCGGACGAATTCGGAACCGTACCAGATGGCCAATACGCCCCAGTCGAAGAAGCGCGCCCGTCAGTCGGAAGCGCGTTATACCGTGAACAAGGCCCGCCGTTCGCGCATCCGCACCTTCTTGCGCAAGGTGGAAGAGGCGCTGGCCTCCGGTGATGCCAAGGCGGCGGCCGATGCCCTGAGGACCGCCCAGCCAGAACTGGCCCGCGGCGTTAGCAAGGGCGTGATGCACAAGAACACCGTTGCGCGTAAGATGTCGCGGCTGTCGTCGCGCGTGAAGGCGCTGACGGCCTGAGCACAGGTCTACACGCCTGAAATTGCTCGCATTTCTGCTATAGAGCGCGTCCGGTTGGATGCGCTCTTTGCTTTTTGATCAGCTGGCATCAGCCGACGGCGTGCCCTTTTTGCACGTGTTGTCGGATTCGGGTTGGGGAAGCGTGAGTCAAGCCAGAAGTTGTGTTGCGCCGTCTGGAAGCTCCTTGCTAGCGTAGCTTCCAGCGAGTCTGATCGCCTTGGGGGACATGAAGCCGAGGGACGGCGCTAGCTCTGGAATCGCGCTGCCAAAAGCGATTCCGAAAGAGTTGGCAGACCGAACTAGGCGGTGCAAATGAGTCGGCCGGAAAGGGGTCCGGTTGGCCATTGGTGCCGGTGAGCCGGTGCTGCGCCTGCAGCTGCCGCTCGTGCATGTTCCTTGAGCCATCACTTCGCGGGGAATGGCCGTGCCGGGATCTGCTCCCGCACGGAGATGCTTCGCAGGTCTGGCCGGCCAGCTCTGGGGGAATGCGTTCCCCCGAGACGGTCGGGGCGTCTGAACCGCAAGGTAACGGTGCAGCGGTCAAGGGGAGCGCACCCCGCAGACCGGGTAGGACAATGCGCGATTGTACAGGTGAAAGAATGACGGAAGAGACCTGGGGGCTCGTGCGCGGTGAACTGCTGAAGACAGTGGGGAAGAACAACTTCGCAGCCTGGATAGAGCCGATGGGGTTTGCCGGCCTAGACGCGGGTGTGGCCAAGTTCACCGTCCCGACAAGTTTCTTTGGAACCTGGGTGTCGCGCAATTTCAGCGAACAGATCCTGCAACAGCTCTCGCGTGCAGGCACCCCGGTCGAGCGGCTTGAATTCGCGGTTCAGAATGGTGTCGCTGCGGCGACGAAGCCCACGATGAAAGCCGCTGCGGCAGAGCGCCAGGCCCCCGCACGACGGGCGGAGCCAGAGGATGAGCTGACGGCGCCGCTCGATAGCCGGTTCACCTTCGACACCTTCGTGGTCGGCAAGCCGAACGAGCTTGCGCATGCGGCGGCGCGCCGGGTCGCCGAAGGCGGCCAGGTCAGCTTTAACCCCCTGTTCCTTTATGGCGGCGTCGGTCTCGGCAAGACCCACCTTATGCATGCCATCGCCCACGAGCTGAAGAAACGCAAACCGCGGCTACGGGTGCTCTATCTTTCGGCCGAGCAGTTCATGTATCGCTTCGTTCAGGCGCTGCGCGAGCGGCAGGTGATGGATTTCAAGGAAATGTTCCGGTCCGTCGACGTGCTGATGGTCGATGACGTCCAGTTCATCGCCGGCAAGGACAGCACCCAGGAGGAATTCTTTCACACCTTCAATGCGCTGGTCGATCAGAACAAGCAGATCGTCATTTCGGCCGATCGCGCGCCCGGCGAGATCAAGGATCTCGAGGAGAGGATCAAGAGCCGGCTTCAGTGCGGGCTCGTTGTCGACCTGCACCCGACGGATTACGAACTTCGCCGCGGTGTTCGTCAGGT
>JAKALI010000880.1 GCA_021813195.1 Pseudomonadota bacterium | reverse complement strand
CCCGTCCCTTCCCACAAAACCCGCAAGGAGAGTTCGACATGATCCCGCTCACGCCTTCGTTCGACGCGCTGATGGAAATCACCGCCCGCCCGCCGATCGCCTTCGTGCGCGGCAAAGGCTCGTATCTCTGGGATGATACGGGAAAGCGCTATCTCGATTTCATCCAGGGCTGGGCCGTGAACTGCCTCGGCCACTCCCCGCGTCTGCTTGCGGAAGCAATTTCAGCGCAGGCCAAACGGCTTATCACGCCAAGCCCCGCCTTCCACAACGATGCCAGCCTGAAGCTCGCCGAAGCGCTTACCGACTTGAGTTGCTTCGACCGGGTGTTCTTCGCCAATTCCGGCGCAGAGGCCAACGAAGGCGCGATCAAGCTCGCGCGCAAGTACGGGTCCCTCCACAAGAAGGGCGCGTATGAGATCATCACCTTCGAAGGAGGCTTTCACGGCCGGACGCTGGCAACCATGTCGGCCTCCGGCAAGAAGGCCTTCGAGCCCTTGTTCGAGCCCAAGGTTTCCGGCTTTCCCAAAGCGAGATGGAACGACCTCGCCTCTGTGGAAGAACTGATCACCGATAGCAGTATCGCCGTGATGCTCGAACCGATCCAGGGTGAGGCAGGCGTCTGGCCCGCGAGCGATCAATTCCTGCGCGACCTGCGGGCGCTGACCTCGGCCCACGGCCTCTTGCTGATCTTCGACGAAATCCAGACCGGAATAGGCCGTACCGGCAGGCTCTTCCACTATGAGCACACGGGGATTGCACCCGATATCATGACCCTCGGCAAGGGCATTGGCGGCGGCGTACCGCTGGCTGCGCTGCTCGCCACCGAGGCTGTCTCCTGCTTCGCACACGGCGACCAGGGCGGAACGTTCAACGGCAATGCGCTGATGTGCGCGGCGGGTTTGGCGGTGATCGAGCAGGTCGCTGCGCCGGCTTTTTTAAAGGCGGTAGTGGAGAACGGGCTTTACCTCGAGAGCGAACTTCAACGCCTCTCGGCGCGCCACGGTCTCGGCGAGGTACGCGGCCGGGGATTGCTGCTCGCGCTCGATTTACGGATGCCGATCGCGCCGTCGATCGTGGCCGCGGCATTGGACGCTGGCGTCCTCCTGAACGCACCCCGTCACGACACCTTGCGGTTCATGCCGGCACTCAATGTCACCCGCCAGCAGATTGATCTGATGGTCGACTGTCTCGATGCCGTGCTGGCCAAAGCCGGCGTTGCGCGCCGGGTGGCCTGAGCTCACTACGGCTTGAGGATCGATGCGCCGGTGGTTGATCGGCTCTCGAGATCGGCATGGGCCTTGGCGGCATCCTTGAGCGCGTAGGCATGATTGATCGGCACGTGCAGTTTGCCGTTGATAACAGCGGCAAACAGCGTGTCGGCGCCTTCGAGCAGTTCGGAACGCTTGCCGATATAGTCGTTGAGTTTGGGCCGGGTCGCAAACAGGGAGCCGTGATTGTTGAGTTCGGCGATCGCGAACGGCGGCACCGGTCCCGAGGCGTTGCCGAAGCTCACAAACAGGCCGCGCGGTTTGAGGCACGACAACGAACCCGGAAAGGTCGATTTGCCGACACCGTCGTAGACCACGTCACAGAGTTCGTTGCGGCTGATCTGTTTGACCCGCGCGACGAAATCCTCCTCGTTATAGAGGATGACATGATCGCAGCCATTGGCGAGCGCCAGATCCGCCTTGGCTTTGGAACCTACGGTGCCGATGACGTGCGCGCCGAGCGCCCTCGCCCATTGGCAGGCGAGCAGCCCGATGCCACCGGCGGCGGCATGGATCAACACGCGATGATGCGGTTCGACCTTGAAAGTCTTGTGCAGCAGGTACCAGACCGTCAGCCCCTTCAGCATCAGCACCGCACCCTGCTCGTAGGTGATGTGATCGGGCAGCTTGACCAGTCGCTCCCAGGGGATGTTGCGTTCCCCGGCATAGGCGCCGAGATTCACGTAATAGGCGACGCGATCGCCGGCATGGAAATGTGTCACCCCGGGGCCTACCGACACGACCTCGCCCGCCGCTTCGTTGCCGATGATGAAGGGCAGGCCCGGCGCCTTGTAGAGACCGGAGCGGTAGTAAGTATCGATGAAATTCAGGCCGACCGCATGCTGGCGGATACGGACCTCGCCGGGTCCCGGCGCGGGCACTTCCGTATCCTCATAGACGAGGACCTCCGGACCGCCAACCTTGTGCACCCGCACGGCCTTCGTCATCACCCTTACTCCCATCTCCCATCGGGTCTTCGCTCCGCTCAAGCGAATGACATTGACGTCTCATTGTCAACTCGGCGCACCCTCCGCAGCCGGCTAATGGCCCGCCCCTTTGCTGCGGTTGCGCCGCGCCAGTACATTGAAGAATTCCACGGCCGTTGAAAACGCAATCGCGAAGTAGATGTAGCCGCGCGGGATGTGGAATTTGAATCCGTCCGCCACCAGCGCCACCCCGATCAGCACCAGGAACGCCAGCGCCAGCATCTTGGTGGTCGGATGCTCCGCGACGAACCGGGAAACCGGCCCTGACGACACGTACATGACGAAACAGGCGATCACGACCGCAGCGACCATGATCTCGATATCCTGCGCCATGCCGATCGCGGTGATGATCGAATCCAGCGAGAACACCAGGTCGACGACGATGATCTGCAGGATCACCCAGAAAAACGCGTTGGCCTTCGGCTGTTCGTCGTTCTCCGC
>JAKALI010000879.1 GCA_021813195.1 Pseudomonadota bacterium | reverse complement strand
CGGCGACATGATCGGTTCGATCAACGCCAATCAGGGCTTCGACATCCTGTGGAAGTCAAAGGACATCGTCAAGCCCATTCCGTTCAGCCCGTTTGTAAAGGCCTGACGGCCTTCCGGCAAGTAGACATCGCTCCGCGTGCCGTCTGGAGCGATGTCCGTCCTGGCAAGCGTGCTTCTGGATGCTGTGCAATGAGCCTATCGAAAGATTGGAAACGTCTTCTGGCCTCGGCCGTGTTCCCGTTTTGTCTGTTGAGTCAAGCAGACCGGAGCGCGGCGGCGAATCCCTCCGATGCGCTGGTGGAGCGTGGCCGGGTGATGCAGACGTTCTGTGGTGGTGGGCGCCATGCCGAAGCGCTGGGCCAGCTCGTCGACTTGGGGACCCGGGGCGAAAAGTCGGAGCGGGACTGGGCGCGCCAAATCGTGACGGCCATTCGTGATGGAGGACTGACTTGCGGCAAACAGAGCGAAGCCCGGATCGCGCAGGCAGGCCGGGCTCTTGACGCGGTGACGTTGAAGGAGGCAAGTCCGTTGGCAAACGCCACGCCCTACGTGCCGACCATCGTCATGATGCGCAAACTGGCCGCCGCCATGGCCGAGATCGACCTGTTCAGCGAGGACGCGTCGGTGCGCCGACAAGGCGCGGAAAAGGTCAACAAATTCTTCGCCCTGCTGGACCCGGTGGTTGTCAAGCGTGCACTGCGGTCGAAAGGCGCTGCCGATATTCGTGGCGAGCTTGAACTGGCCATGGCCAAGCGGGGCCTCGACTCCAGCGACCGGCAGGAACAAGGCGAGGCGATCGAGGCGCTGGCAAAGGTGCCGAGCGAGAACTCGAGAACGCTGCTCAGGGACTATTTGAACAGCGCGGCCGCGAAGACGGACCCGACACTCGCGGACGCGGCGAAAGCGGCACTTCGGCACATCGACACCTGGCTGGGTTTTGGCAAGGCGCTGTCGGTGTTGTTCAGCGGTCTGAGCTACGCAGGAATCCTGCTCCTGACTGCCATCGGTTTGTCGATCATTTTCGGACTCATGGGCGTGATCAATCTGGCCCATGGGGAGTTCATCATGCTGGGCGCCTATTCAACCTACCTTGTGGAACGCGGGTTGCAGGCCTACGCGCCAGGCCTTTTCGACCTTTACCTGTTCTTCGCGATCCCGGTCGCTTTCGTGGCCTGCGGCGCTTTCGGCGTGGCGCTGGAATACTTCGTGATTCGGTTTCTCTATCGACGTCCGCTCGAGACACTGCTCGCGACTTGGGCCGTCAGCATTGCCACGGTCAAGTTGGTGCAGATCCTCTTTGGCGCTCAGAACGTCGAGTTCATCACGCCGGCCTTTCTCAACGGTGGCGTGCAGGTGATGGGCGGGTTCTTCGTCACCTACAACAGGCTTTTTGCCATCGTCTTTTCGGCACTCGTGTTTCTGGCGACATTCGCCGTCATTCGTACCACCCGTATCGGGTTATTGATGCGGGCAACAACCCAGAACCGGAACATGGCCAGATCGCTCGGCGTTCCGGCGCAGCGCGTCGACCGGCTGGCATTCGCCATGGGTGCCGGACTTGCCGGGTTGGCGGGCGTGATGCTCACGCAGATCGCTTCGGTCAACCCATTCATGGGATCCAGTTTCGTCATCGACGCGTTCATGGTCGTCGTCCTCGGCGGAGCCGGAAGCCTGGTGGGGACTGCGGTGTCGTCCCTTGCACTGGGTGAAGTCAATCAACTGATCGAACCCTTCTACGGCGCAGTTGCAGCCAAGGTGGCCGTGCTGCTCCTGATCGTCTTGATCATCCAACGTCGACCGAATGGACTGTTCACGGTCAAGGTTCGCGGCTAAACCACTGAACGAGGCACAGAAGAGATGTCTGTATTCATGCAATCAGGCAGGCGCGCGGGGACTGCATTCGTCGGATTGATTCTTTTGCTGGCGCTCTACATGCCGCTGTCCCACTATGGCCTTCCATCAGGAAGCGCTTTCTCGATGTCGCTATTCAGCATCAACGAGGTGGGACAGATCATGAGCTTTGCCCTTCTTGCCCTGGCCCTGGATCTCGTCTGGGGTTACGCGGGAATGCTGAGCCTCGGGCATGGCATCTTTTTCGGAATCGGCGGATACATGATGGGCATGTATCTACTGAATGCGTCCTATGCGAAGACGCATGTGCTGCCCGATTTCATGCAGTACATGGGGTGGAGCGCCTTTCCCAGGTGGTGGCATGTGTTGTCCAGCTTCGGCGGAACGATGGCGCTGTGCATGGCGTTCTCCGTCGCAGTGGCCGGTGTCTTTGGTTTCGTCACGTTCAGGTCCCGCATCAACGGTGTGTACTTTTCGATCATCACCCAGGCCTTGACCTATGCCCTCATGTTGCTTCTGTTCATCAACGACGTCGGGCTGGGCGGAAACAACGGTCTGACGGGGTTCACGGAAATCGCGGGCTTCGATCTCGGGCGGCCGGCAACGCAAATTGGATTGGCTGTCGTCTCGTGCATCGTCTTGCTGGCTGCCTACTTGTTGTTGCGATTTGTCGTGTCTTCGAGTCTGGGGCAGGCATTGGTGGCCATTCGGGATGACGAACCACGCATGCGATTTCTGGGCTATCGCACGCACGTGCTCAAGCTCTTCGCGTGGGGGTTATCGGCGGCGCTTGCAGCGCTCGCCGGGATGCTCTACGTCCCGCAGATCGGCATCGTGAACCCCACG
>JAKALI010000878.1 GCA_021813195.1 Pseudomonadota bacterium | reverse complement strand
CCCGTTGGCAGGCATTTCCGTTGGGATTGGCGATGGTCGGCGAGATGGTCGAGGGTGTGCTGGCTTCGGGAGCCGGGGGACAGCGCCGCCAGTTGCTCGACCGGCTGACGTCGATCGTTCTGTCGGTTCTTGACCGCTATCCGGTCTCGCCATCGATCGGCGAGGAGGCCTGGCAGGAGGCGCGCCGCGAACTGGCCCGCCGGCTCGACCTCGTGGGTGGATATGCTCCGAAACGCGTGATGGACATTCCCGACGCGCTCGCAAAAGCCTATTTCGACACTATGCCGATTCATGAGAAGCTGCGCGGCCGCGATTTCGGAACCACGCGCAACTATCTCAGTGTGTGTCTATGCAACATCCATGACGAATTTGTCGCGCGGGCGGATGTTGCGGCGCTGCAGCAGGCGTTGAGCCCGGGCGATACAGTGTAGCCGCAACCAGGTGGGTGGACGAGGGAGGCAAGATGGATCGCCCGAAAGGGAGTGCGCCGCTTCTGGCCCTCGACGCGGTCGTCATCGATACCGAAACGACGGGGCTCGATCCGCGAAAAGCCCGGGTGATCGAGCTTGCGGCAGTGCGGCTTTCGGCCGGCAAGCTCGTCGAAGAAAATCCCTTTCGTGAGCTGATACGGCCTGGCAACGAATCCATTCCGCCGGCGACGACGGCAATTCACGGTATCGATGACGCTGCAGTTGCAGGGGCGCCTTCATTTGCGGAAGTCTGGCCGCGTTTCGGGGACTATCTCGGTCCGTCCATCCTGATCGGGCACACCGTCGGCTTCGATCTCGCCGTCTGCAAACGCGAGTGCGACGAGGCGCGCCTGCCCTGGTCGCGACCGCGGACGCTCGATACGAGATTGCTGGCTGAAATCGCCGCGCCGACACTGGCGGGATATACGCTGGAGAAGCTGGCTGCATGGCTCGAAATCGAGGTGACGGACCGGCACAGGGCGCTCGGTGATGCGATCACGACGGCGCGCGTGTTCCTGGCGCTTGTCCCGAAACTGCGCGATCACGGCATCCGCACTGTGGCGGAGGCGGAGCGGGCCTGCCACGCCCTGACAGCCGTGCTCGACGATCAGGTGCGCTCCGGCTGGGTGGAGCCGGTGGAGGCCCCTTCGCGACTCGATGCCGAGCGGACCTTGAGACGCTACGACACCTATGCATTCCGCCACCGCAACCGCGACATCATGCGTGCCCCGGTCGTCTTCGCCTCGCCCAATATCCCGGTGGCGGAAGCGATAGCCAAACTGGGGCGCGACAAGATATCCTCGCTATACGTAGCGGACTCGCCGGCTGACGAGATCAAGGCCGCTGAAGCGGGCATCGTGACCGAACGCGACCTGCTGAGGGCAATCGACCGGCTCGGTGCCGATGCACTCGCGTTGCCGGTGGGGCAAATCGCGGCGCGTCCCTTGATTACCGTTCCTGCCGAAGCCTTTCTCTATCGCGCAATAGGTCGGATGAGCCGTCACAAGATACGTCATCTCGGCGTCGTCGACGAAGGTGGCCACGTGGTCGGGGCATTGTCGGCGAGAGACCTGCTGCGGCTGCGCGCAGGCGAGGCCGTTTCGCTCGGCGACGAGATCGACGATGCAACCGATGCTCATGGGCTTGCGGCGGCATGGGCCAAGCTGCCGCATGTTGCGGAATCCCTGCTGGCGGAGAGCCTGTCGGGACGCGAGATCGCCGAAGTGATTTCCCGCGAGCTTGGCGCGCTTTCGCGTCAGGCCGCGGTGCTTGCCGAGCGGATCATGCGGGAAGCAGGCCTGGGCGATCCGCCCGTATCCTATGCTCTGGTGGTGCTGGGGTCCGCAGGCCGCGGCGAAAGCCTGCTGGCGATGGATCAGGACAATGCCGTCATCTTCGAGCACGGAGAACCTGATGGCCCCGAGGACCGCTGGTTTTCCGTGTTTGGCGCACATGTGGCCGATATCCTGCACTCGGTCGGCGTGCCCTATTGCAAGGGTGGCGTGATGGCCAAGAACGCCGCCTGGCGCGGCTCGGTCGCCACCTGGCTCTCTCGCATCAAGCATTGGATATCGCGTTCGAGTCCCGCGGATCTGCTGTCGGTCGACATCTTCTTCGACCTGCGAGCCGTCCATGGCGACGGCAGTCTTGCCTTGAAGGTGAGACAGGCAGCCTATGCCGCGGCGGACGGGCAGGTCGCCTTCGCCAAGCTTCTCGTCGACGCCGTGAGAGCTCCGAGCAGCCTCGGGTTTTTCGGCGGCATCCGCACGACGGGTGGGCGCGTCGACCTCAAGGCTGGAGGGCTGTTCGGTGTGGTGGCGACGGCGCGTGCTATGGCGATACGCTACCATGTGATGGACCGCTCGACGCCGGCCCGTCTCGCCGGCGTCAAGGCAAGGGTCCATGCAAGCAAGAGCGATCTCGATGCATTGATGGACGCGCACGGGGTTTTTCTCGACCGCGCGCAGGTGCGCCAGGTCGACGCCTGGGGCTGTTGGCTGGTGCAGAACCCGCGCTCCTGCTTCATAAACATCGGGTCGAACCTGCACAGTCAGGTTGCCCAGGGTGATGGCACCCCCCGCGGCGATCTGCCTGCGCGCTTCGGCGACGTCGATGATCAGCAAGTCGTCGGCTTTCACCTTCCTGGCTCTGGGCTGCTGACGGATGGCATCGAAAAGCCGCTCGCGCCGCTCCTGGGACAACACGTCGCCCACCGCGTACCAGAGCTT
>JAKALI010000064.1 GCA_021813195.1 Pseudomonadota bacterium | reverse complement strand
GGAATAGGCTTGCCGTGCCGTCTTCGCCAGTGTTTGCGCCGCCGCAGCAGCCCTGCGAGCTGCGATCAAATCCATCGATAGTTGCCCAATTTGGGCAACCAGCGCGCGGACATCGGCAGTGGCCCGGTCAAGCCTCGCCTCGTATTGCGCACGCAGCAGGAGACGTGTCGCGGTCGTTCTGCCCACCCGGGCTTGGTTACGGTCGAACACCGGCAGCGCCAGATTGAATGTCGGCCCCGCGGTTATCACGTCGCCGGTATCTTTGTGGTACGAGCCTCCCACCGTTAAAGCTGGAAACTGTCCCAAAATAGCGGCCCGGACTTCTTCGTCTGCAGAATCATAGCCGAGCCGTAGGGCCGCCAAATCGGGACGCCTGTCGGGCAAGTCTGCAAGCAGTGGTTCGATATGCCTGGGCACAGGATCGAATACCGGACGGGCAATCCGGAAGCGTACCTTCGGATCAAGCCCGAGCAACCCATCCAGCATCTGCCAATGCTTGAGCCGGTTGAGCTTCAACGTGACAAGGGAGTTCTCGGCGACCGCCTGTGCGGCTGCCAGTGGGGCTTCGGCAGCGAGCGTCAGATTACCGGCCGAGATTGCCTTCCTCACCTGTGCGACTTCTTGGGACAGCAGCGCTATCTCTTGCCGCGTCAGTGCAATAGATCGGTCGACCGAGTAGATATCCGCTGCAAGTTGCCTCGCCTTCTCTGCGACCTGCCATTCGCGCCAAAGCTGGTCGGCGTTGACCTGATGCAGATGAAGCTCGGCCGCCTTGTAGCGAGCATGCCGAGTGATGATGGCGGCCAATGCCTGTGATAGCCCGGCGGCAAGTGACGAAGTCGTGGCGTCACCGCTGATCAGCGCTCCATAGCTGAAATTCGCTACAGGATTTGGGATAACGGTTGCTTGTACTACCCCCGCACGCGCGACATCGATCGTGCCGCGCTCTGATTTCAGATCGGGGTCGTTGAGAATAGCCAATATACCGATCTGGTCGATTGTGAGAGGTCGCGCCAGATCGATGTGCCGGATAGCAGGGCCAACTGGTACCGCCGTATGAAGAGCGGCCACGTTTGCCTTTAAATCCGAGCCAACAGCGAGGGGCAGCTTGCGGTAGGTCGCACAACCCGCCAACGCCGCGAGAGCAATGGCACCGACAAAAGCGAGTATCACAATTCGCGCGCGACGCTTGAAGCGGCGGATGAAATCGCGCGCCTCACGGCGGTCCGCGGCCGCGAGAACAGTCGCGGAAGTCACGCGCAACGATTGGAAACTACGGAAACCTCGGACGCAGCTCACCACTCAACCCCCGTTCACCGCAGTTGAAACTACTTACCAATTCGCACGATCACAACGTCATCTCCCGCCTAGCTCCGTACGAGTTGCTTGCGTCGGCCGTGCAGGTACAGGGCCGGGAGCAGATTGGTGCTGAGCAGCGCGCTCCACAGGATGCCACCGAGTATCACCATCGCCAGACCCTGCTCAGGCGCGGCACCCTGTCCCCAGCCGAGCGCCGTCGGCAGCATGCCGAGCACGGCCGTCAGCGTGGTCAGAAGAATGGGGCGAAAGCGGACTTTCACGGCTTCGCGCAGGGCCTCCTCCGGTGTCCAGCCGTCAGCCTCGCGGTGGCGCGCGTAGTGCAGCAACACAATGCCCTGCCGCAGACTCAGGCCGATGAGCGTGACGAAGGCGACAAGGCCTGATGCATTGAGACCGACGCCGCTCAAATCGAGCGCCAATGCGCCGCCGGCGAAAGCGAGCGGGATTTGCAGCAGCAGCACCCCGGGGACGAGCCAACCTTCGAATTGCAGCGCCAGAATACCGGCCATCAGGATAAACGCGGCGATGGCGGCGATGCCGAGCCGCAGTGCCGCCGTCTCTAGCTCAGGATAAAGGCCGCCGAAGGCAACGTGATAGCCTGCCGGGAGATGCAAACCGGCAAGCGCCTGCTGCGCCGCGGAGATCGCCGAGCCCGGCGCGCCGGTCGGCGTCGCCAAGATGTCGAGGGCACGCGCACCGTCGATGTGGCGCAGCTGATCGGGCGTGGCAGCGAGATCGAGGGTCGCAAGTTGGCCAAGTGGTGTCCAATCGCCCGTGCGGATGGGTAGGCGGCGCAGCGCCTCAAGCGATTGACCGGGTGCGTCAGCCAGTCGCACATAGAGATCGAGTGGGTAACTGCTTTGCGGTACCGTTGCGACAACTTCGCCGGCAAGCAGCGGACGCAACTGCGCGTAGAGCTGTGCCGGCGTCAATCCGTAAGCGGCGAGCGCCGCCGGCTTCGGCTCGATCCGAAGCTCGGTCACCGGATAAGCGTCGTTGTTGAAGATGTCAGTGAGTGCCGGAACTCGACGCAGTCGCGCGGTGATTTCTTGCGATAACGCGCGCAGTTTTGCAACGCTACTGCCAAACACATGAATGACGAACGGCTGCGGTAGCCCCGATAGGCTCTCGCCGACGCGCTCGATCGTCGGCGTGTCGAGCGCCATCTGTAGGCCGGTCGCGCGGCTTTCGCGCAGCACGCGCGCGCCGATGCGATCGAGGCTATTGGCATTGACGTTGGGCTTCAAACTGATCTGGATTTCACCGGCATACGCCGGCTCGGTATACGCTGTGTTCGCTGGCGAACCGATGCGCGCGAAGACGTGCGCCACCGCCGGGTCAGCCGTCAGCCGTTGCGTAATGCCGGCGACAGCTGCCTCGGCATCCGTTAACGCGCTGCCAGGCGGCAGGGTGAAGCTTTCGAGCAGAACGCCTTCATTGGGCAGCGGAAGAAAATTGACCGGTACGAGCGCCAAACCGGCAACGCCAGCGAGCAGCACCAGCGCGCAGGCGCCGACACTCCACCGTGGAAAGCGCAGGGTCAGATCGAGTAGGCGCGCGTTGAGCCGCTGCAGTCGCTCGACGGCGCGTCCGCCCGCGTTCTGCCGATGTGCTGGCCGCGCCTGTATGAAACCGAGGCCGAACGGGATGAACGTCAACGACACGAACAGCGACATCAGCAACGCCAGCGACATGGCGAGCGCAAAGGGCACGAAGAACAGTCCGGCAAGGCCGCCGACGAACAACAACGGCACGAAGACCGCGACAACGGTAAAGGTGCCGGTCACGTCGGGCCCGGCGATTCCGGCGAGGCCGTTGCGGATTCCGGTCCAGCGATCATCGCCTTCTTCCCAGCGATGGTAGATGCTTTCGAGTACGATGATCGCGTCATCGGCGAGGATGCCGATGGCAACAGTCAGCGCGCCGAGCGTCATCAGATCGAGGCTCTGGCCGGTGGCATACAACCCGGCGATTCCCAGAATCAGCGACAGCGGAATGCTGAACGCTAACGTCCAAATGCCACGCCCCGCCCCTAGGATCCAAATCAGCACGACGACGGCGAGCACGCCTCCAATGAACAGGTTGCGGCCGAGATCGGAGCCGATGATGCCGACGAGATGGCCCTGATCGTACATCTTGATCCAACGCACGCCGCTCGGCAGTTGCGCCTGGGTTGCCGCCAAAGTGCGCTGGACCTCGCGTGTTACCGGGACGGTGGAGGCGCCCGGCTGCTTGAAGATGGCGAGCGCGATGCTCGGCCGACCATCGAGCCGGACGGCATTGTGCGTCGGCACGGGACCACGCGAAATTTGAGCGAGCGCGCGGAGCGGGATCGGCCCGTCGGCGCCCTTTACCGGGATTCGATCGAGTTCGGCCGTTTGGGTCGGCGCGCCGCGCGCCTCAGCGAGCACGTCCTGATGCCCGAGCGAGAGGTAGCCGGCCGAGCCCAGCACGACGTGCTGCTTCACGGCATCGATAATGGCGCCGACCCCGACGTCATAATGGCTCATCGCCTGCAGGTCGGGCGCGACAAGCAGGGCCTCATCGCCGGTGCCGTAGACATCGACGCGCTGGACGCCGGGCAGCGCGCGCAGCTGTGGTACGATACGCGTCACGATGGCCCGCTGCACCGAAACCGGCGCGATGCCAGCTGGAATCGCCGTAGTGTAATCGGCCACCTCATTAATGGCGTTGCCCATGATCTCGGCATAAGGCTCGGCCGTCGACGGCAGCCGTCCGCGCGCGCGATCAATCACACCATTGACCGCCTGAAGGTCTTGGGACGGCGCTGTGCCGGAGCGGAAGCGTACGTCATTCTCGACGACGCCGTTGCCCATGGTTGAACGAATGCTGACTACGTTCGGCAGCGACAAGAGCTGTCCCTCGATCGGCCGAACGATCAGCATTTCGAGCTCGCGCGCGGTCGCCCCCGACACATGCGTCACCACACCGATCTGCGGGAAGTCGAAGCGCGGCAGCACCTCGACCGGGATGTTCAGGAGAGCATAAGCACCGTAACCAGCGAGCGCGCTGTACACCATGATCCAGAGCAGCGGTCGGAACGCAAAGCGCCTGATACTTTCGAGTGCAGCCATTGGCCTCAGTCCGGCGGCTGATAGTGCGCGCTGATACCGCGGTGGAATTCAAGATAGGCGTTCGCAACCACGACCGCCGTTCCCGGCGTGAGACCATGCTCGATCAGGGTCAGCGCGCCCCAGCGCGGTCCCGGCGCGACCCGCTGCGGCTCGTCTCCCTTTGCGGTGTGCACGACGATCCACCAGTTTGCCTGATCGAGAATCAATGCGCTGGTCGGCACCGCCACGCCGGTCACTTTTCCTGCATCAATCGTGACTGTGCCAGCTTCGCCGTCGAGCCACCCAGGCTCGGAACTGGTGGCGACGAGGCTCACCGTCCGTCCGCCGTCCGCACGCAGCGCTCCGACGATTGCGCGCACCTTCACCGGTATAGTCGCGCCCCCACCCGCGGGGGCGAAGACACCGGACATGCCCACGCGAACACGGTTCGCAGCATTGCCATAGTAAACCGCCCGGAGCCATAGGGCGTGGTTTGGCAACAGTGTCAGGATCGTTTCGCCCGGTTGAACGCGTTCCCCCGCTGTGGCGCCCAGCGTTAGCACGCGGCCTGCCCGTGGGGCCCGCACGAGCACCATGCTCTGGGCCGCTTTGAGATTGGCTTGGGTACCGTTGCGAGCCGCCTGGGCCTGCTTCACCGCGGCTTCGGCGCGATCGACCACGTCACGCGTATTCAGGCGAGCCGTCAGGTTCTGCCGCGCGATTGCCAACGCTTGTTGCGCCGCCTTGAGCTGCGCCTCAGCACCAGCGAGTGCGGATTGGCGCGACGCCAGTAGTGCATCCACCGGCGCGCCAGCGAGGTGGCCAAGCGAGGCGCCCGCGGTGACCACGTCGCCCGGCAATACCGAGAAATCGCGCAAAGTGCCAGCGACGCCGGCCCGCACTCGAAGCACGGCGCGCGGCTCCACGGTGCCGTAGGCAATCACCTGTCTGGCCACAGTTTGTGTCTTGGCGATCCACAACCCGTCCGCGGCGTATCCCGGTCGCGCCGCGAGGGCAAATACCGCGACGATGCAGTATGCGCATGAGCGAACTAGCATCGATTTATCGATCAACTTGATCATCTGCATGCGCGCGAAAAGCTTGGGGAGGATCGTTCCATGGCCGAGGCTGCTGATGGGGAACAGTTCGGTTATGCCTTGAAGCGCGGCGAGGACTATCGCTTGCAGGAGTGGCATGGAATTTGTGGATCAATGAATTGAGGGCGCCGCACCATAGCGAAACGAACGTGACCCGGCGATTACGCCCGGCTAACGAAATCGTCATGTTCGCCCGATGGCAAATATTACGACGGCGATGGCGCCGATCAGGAAGCAGTAATAAGAAAAGGGATCGAGCGCTTCGACCTCATGGCGCCGGAAGAACCTCATCAGAAAGGCAACGCTCGCGAACGCGGTGAGCCCGGCAACAAGGCCGCCTACGAGCGATACTTCCAGCCCGATGCCGCCAGTGGCATGGTGGAGGATCAGCTTTGGCAGCTCCAGGACGGCGGCTCCCGTAATGATCGGAGCGGCCAGTAGAAACGAAAAGTGAGCCGACTGATCGTGACGGAGGCCAGCGCCTAGCCCAGCCCCGATCGTCAGTCCGGAGCGGGAAAGGCCAGGGATGAGCGCGCCGGCCTGGCAGATGCCAATCCAAAGCGCCTGGGCCAGGGAAAGCGTTGTCAGATCCTGATTCGCTTTCGCCCGGCTCCTGAGCCGTTCGGCGACAAATAGAATGACACCATTGATCATCAGCACTCCCGCCACGAGAGCAGGGTCGCCAAACAAGGCACGCAGCGGATTCTCGAATAGAAAACCGATGATAACAGCCGGCACCGTACCCACGATGAGCCTTGCGAGCAGACGGCGACCATCGGATATCTCGGCCGGTGAGCCAATTCCGAAGATGGCAAGCAGGATGCCCACCCATTCGCTCCAGAAATAGAGCAGCAACGCCGCCGCCGTGCCGACGTGAAGCATGACCAGGAAGGGTAGGTAGCCCTCGGCATGCTGATCGATGGACCAGCCGAGCAGCTTGGGGAGGATCACTGCATGACCGAGACTGCTGATAGGAAACAGCTCAGTTATGCCCTGGATTGCGGCAAGGACGACTGCTTGGAGGAGTGACATGGCGCTTGCGGGTCAGTGAGTCAGGTGCGGCGACCATAGCGGAGTGGACCTGACTCGCCGATTACGCCCAGCTAACGAAATCGTCATGTTTGGCGGCATAGCCCTCGGCTCCCGGAACTCCGCCTTCGAGACCCAATATCGGCCAGTCTTTCAGCACGAAACACGGCGGGCTCAGTCGGCGTGCGCATCGCTGGTCTTCGGCAACCGGATGGCGACCAACGTTCCGCGCCCGGCCTCGCTGTCAATACTAACCGATCCGTCATGCAGAGCCGCAACGCTCTTCACGATGGCAAGTCCGAGCCCAAGATTGCCGTCGGACGATGGCCGATCCCGCTCCACGCGGAAGAACCGATCGAACACATAGGGCAGATGCTCCGCGGCAATGCCTTCCCCGGTATCGGCCACTTCGATGGACAGCGAAGCACCGAGATCGCGGCCGACAATTTTGATTGAGCCACCCTGCGGGGTATGGGCAATCGCGTTTGCAACAAGATTACCAACCGCGCGCTGAAGTAGCGAGCGGTCGCCCGCAGCGGTGAGCCCAGGACTGCATTCCGTTGAAAGGTCAATGCCCTTTTCATTGGCGAGCGGCTCGTAAAACTCCTGGATGGCCGAGAGTTGCGGAGCGATCTCCACGTTTTCGCGCTGCAACCGAGATTGCGGGTTTTCCGAGCGCGCCAGAAACAACAAGCTTTGCACCGTCTGAGAAAGTCGCGTACAGGCATCGATGTTGGACGAGAGAACCTCGTGGTAGTCATCGACCGATCTGGTCTGTCGGAGCGCGACTTCGTTTGCAATCAATAGGCGATTGACGGGTGTTCTTAGTTCGTGAGCGATGTCGTCCGAAAACTGGCGCAATTTTCCAAACGAGTCTTCGAGACGCTCCAACATTGCGTTGAAGGTGGTCGCGAGGCCCCGCAGTTCTGGCGGAAGTCCTTCAACAGCAAGTCGCTTGTCTAAAGTGCTGGCCTCAATTTCCTCTGCCGCCCGGGCGATCCGGTGTACCGGGAGCAGGCCAACGCGCACGATCTGGTAGCCCGCTGCCGCGCACAAAATAAGCGCAACGCCCAGGATGATGCCAAGTGCGGTCCGATACCGAGCCAGGAGCACTTCGTCCGAGGTTGTGTCGATCGCCGCCTGGACGATGACTTCGTGCGGCTTTCCTACGCTTATATATCGCAGTCGGTTCGATAGCGCACGATAGGACGTTCGGTCCGACCCTTGAACAGTTCTGCCGCCGGCGGCCTCTCCATTGCCATTCGGCGTCCGAGGAAAAACTGCCGGCGGCAAATCGGTTGCCATGTGCGGCGACTGATAAAGGACTGTGCCATCGAGTGCCAGCACCCGCAGATAGATGCGCCTCGGCGCATTGGCGTCTTCTCCGATCTCCTGTTCGATGATCGCCCGATCGGGATGCGGGGCCGAAAGTAGGCTGCGAAGAACATGGACCTTGTCAATCAGTATCTCGTCATCGGCGCTCCGCATTCCGGCCAACAGCGCCCAATATAGGCCGCCGCTCACCACGAGAACCAAGGCAAAAGCAGAGACGACGTACCAAGTGGCCAGCCGTGCAGCCAATGACCAAGTGCGGGTCGCGCGAGATTCGGGCTGTAGGGCTTTACTCAATTGAGCTTTGGAACGCTCAGCGGAGGACATATCCAAGCCCTCGCACCGTGTGGATCAGCTTCCGCTCGAAGGGATCATCTACTTTACTCCTAAGACGGCGGATGTGTACGTCAACAACATTGCTATCGCTGTCGAAGGCAAGATCCCAGACCTGCTCGGCAATCAGAGTGCGCGAGAGAAGATCACCCTGGTGTTCCAGCAGCAAAGCAAGGAGGAGGAATTCCTTGGGCGTCAAGTCGATCGGCGTGTTGCCGCGCATGACCCGATGCCGCCGCAGATCGAGAGACAGGTCTTCGAACTGCAGTCGGTCGGAGCCTGGCGCCATTCGACGCCGCAGCAGCGACCGGACCCGGGCCAGTAACTCGGCAAAGGCAAACGGTTTGACCAGATAATCATCGGCGCCGAGCTCCAGGCCCTTGACGCGATCGGGCACAGCATCGCGGGCCGTCAAAAACAACACGGACGCTTGGCCGCCGGATTGCCGATAGGCTTCCAGGATGGACCAGCCATCGCGTCCCGGCAGCATGACGTCCAAGATAAGGAGGGCGTAGTCCACCTCTTGCGCGAGGTGCAGCGCCTCCTCGCCGTCGCCCGTTGTATCGACAACGAATCCCTGCTCCGTCAGGCCGGTGCGCAGAAAGGCCGCCGTCTTTGCGTCGTCTTCGGCAATCAGTAGTTTCATCGGGGTCCGACCATCTTCAATGCCAATTGAAGTATAGCCAAAGACCCCCATGTGTGCAGCCAGGGCCATCGACGAAGTATCGTTCTGGCCTGGTAAATAACACAGTCAGGCTCCATCCCTTCTATGTGGTCCAATATGACCTTAGCTTCCGACTTGTGAAATCCCAAGTCGCGTTCGCCGTAGGTGCTGAACGCATAACGTACGCAGTGCGGCGAGAAATTGGCTCCGGGCGGGACGCCGAGATAGTCGTTGAGTAGGCCGACATCGGCATGACCGGCTTGGATACCTTCGGAAATCATGCTTAGCGTGCGCCTACCGGGAAACAACCAGCCGGGCCCATCTACACTGTCCGACAGCCGGTCGAGCTTCCTGACTGCTTCGGCGCCCCAGCCAACGAGGGGGACCAGATGACTCCGGTTGCCACCGACGTCATAATGAGTTTGCTCACAAACGGGATAGAGTTTGGTGTGGAGCATGTGCTGGAAGAATCATCGCTTTGTCTCCTCTGTTGGCTGTGTTTCGTTTGTCGCGCGCCTCGGTATATAGAATCGTCAAGGAACACTCGCGTATCAAATCGGATAAGCGCACATGACATCGCAATCGAACCAAGAAGCCATTCAAGAAGATTTCGTCTGTCGACATTGTACGGCGCAGTACGTCGTGCGCTATATCGAATTACCGGTCGCGGACAGTGACAGCGTTTATTGTGTGGTGTGCCGACGAAGGATGAACCAATGGCATTCGAGGTTGAGGCCAGTCTACCGGTTGGTTCGGCGCCCCGAGCCAGCCCCGCGGATTCGGGTTGGCGGAGAAAGATCCGATTGAGTGGAGGCCCTTCCGTTGCGAACCAGTATAGCTGCCATGATAATCTTCATAGCCGCGCGATACAATCGGTTCAAGCTAACAAAGCGGATCGAGAGCTCAAGGCCAGCGTTGGCAAAATCTCAATCGTCGCGCGGTAAGTATAAGCAGGCCCAAAAGCGTGACAAGGGAATGCGACAAACTGATATGGTCAAGGGCCAGCCTCCAGTTCACCTGGACTAAAGGGCGGGGGCAACGTCATCAGCAGCCTTACGCTCCAGGCTAAAAATTGTTGAAGCCTAGGTGTGGATTGCCTCGCTATCTGGCGACCTACGCCAAATTTAACCATCAATGAGGGAACTAGGCTTCGCTACCAACATCAATGCCGACGGGTCTTCGATGGTGATGATGCGCCCCTCTCTTCGGACTCCATGTTTCATCAGCATTGCAAAGCTTCGTGATAAATTTTCTGGCGTCATCCCCAGCCGCGAAGCAAGCGTGCGCTTGTCGAAGGTCAGCTCGATGTGATTGAGCTGGCCTTGATATTTGTTGGCTTGCAAAATCCAATTTGCAAGACGTTCAACGCCATCACGCAACTTAACGCTTTTGAGGGCTTTTATGGTGCCGCAATAACGCTCTGCCAGTTCATGAACCATAGCCTCGGCAAAAGCGATATCGGCCCGCAACAATTGCCGTACAGTTTGTGCTGGGATCATGAGAATATCCGAGGTAGCCAAGGCGCGAGCCGAAGCAAGGTATGCCCCTTCTCGAATTACGGAAGGCAATGTGAAAGTTGCAATCGGCCGGATGATGTGAAGAGTTGTTCTATGGGTCTCATGGCAACTGAATAGCTCGACGATACCGTCGAGAAGAACATAAAGAAAATCGGCCTCGTCGCCTTCGGTAACAAAGTTCGAGTGCTTGGGAAATCGATGGAGGAACGCGGTCTCCATCAACTGATCGAACGCCTCATCGTCCATCGCGCAAAATAGCCGTGCCGATCTTACCTTTTCCCAATTTCGGCTGCCCATGACGAAGCCCTCTACTGGTCAGCAATCTTTGTCCATCGTCTATATGCGGTGCAGCATAGGCCTCTTTGACGTCGGTCAAATATTCACGTCGACGGCCTTTTGGAGCTAAACTTGCTGGCCAATGAAGGTTATCGATCGGCCATCGTTACCCGCGGACGTGGTCTTTCTTATCAGTCGATGTTGCAGGCGCCGTCATGTAGCAGTCGCGGTTATGGGGTCGGCTGGTTGCATATATATTTCTGGTGGTCGCATTGCGTCGTCCCTCGCACGGGTATCGACCGGCTTGCGGTGGCAGCGCCAGAATGCAACCAAAAATGAAGATCACGGTGGCCGTCGAGGCTATGGGGTAGCTCAGTCGGATTGAACAGCGCGCCAACTAGCTTAAATTACTAAGCGTCAGTTGAGGCCGCCGCGGATTTCCGCCGACGAGGGCGTCAATCGTAACCTCGGGCCACGACTGAGTCGAACCTGTTACGACTACCCTCCTACGGCTCAAGACCCAAGTTTACCAGCTTATGCTGGCTGATCCTCCAGAGTTCTTGCCGCCCTTAATGCGAGCCGTGGACTTTTCGCAATTGGGACAAGCCCGCTCACCCTCATGCATGTATCCGCTTACAATAAAGACCTTCTGACAAACCGGGCAGGCGAAAGCGGCATTGTTTCCGTCCCAATCTTCGTTATGACCCAAATTATTTGGGTCGAGGGTTCTTGAAGTCATTTTTTTGGCTCCGTTAAGCAGAGGTTTATTCCATCAATTCCTTGGGCAATCCGACCGATCTGTCTCGTCAGCGGCCACAGGCAGGAAGAGGGCGAAAGATAAGAGTCTTCAAGAAGTACTGAAACATGCCAGGGGTTGAATAACACGGCCATAGTTGCCGCGCTCTGCGCCCAAAAACGGGCCCCACTGAAAGACGCCTCGGAATTGAACGCACATGTCGGTCGGCGTGAATTTATTGAGAGAAAGCCTACAACATTACGTCTATAGATTCGGGTCCTACGCCATTGATACTCAGATATTGCAATTATTTTGTCCTATCTTCGGGCGCTACGCCACTGCTGGGCGACCAGCGAAATCACTCTCAGCGATTCCTCGGCGCCGTCCGATGCGCCCTTTTCGAAGTCACCTTCAATGCGTCCCATCTGGTTTGTCACATGCGCGAAACATAAC
>JAKALI010000877.1 GCA_021813195.1 Pseudomonadota bacterium | reverse complement strand
AGAGCCAGGGCCAGTCGAAGCCGATCATCGAGGAACTCCGGAGGGCAGTTTCTTCAGCCAGCGTTCCGCCAAATCGAACAGGGCGGACAACGAACTCTCGTCGATGTTTTCTTCCCGGAGATAGGGTGCGGTCGCCAGCAGACGACCGGCTCCCGATTGAAAGGACGGACTCCCGTCCAGGGTACGATCGAGAAAAGCCAGCCAGCGCTCGCCGTGGAGCGCCGCCACCTCCTCACGCGGATAGCAACTGAGCGCCCCCCGGCGCAGCAGCATCGACAGCTCGCTGACCAGCGGCCGCGTTTGCGCCTGATGCGATTCCAGGCGCGAACGCAGCTTGGCCAGTTCTTGCAGGGCGAGCCGGCGCCAGCGGTTGCCTCGGCGCCGTCGTTGCCAGACGAACAGGGCAGACGTCGTGAGCAGCAAGATTGCGGCAAGCAGCCACCATCCTGGCGCCGGCGGCCACCAGGAGACGGGTGGAGGCAGATGGATGTCGCGCAGTTGGGCAAGCGCCGGATTCATCTGCC
Source organism: Pseudomonadota bacterium (assembly GCA_021813195.1). The sequence continues at coordinate 2,175 of JAKALI010000877.1, read as the reverse complement.
TATGCCCATTCCGCGCTGCAGTGCGGCCAGCGGTTCCTCAGCGGTACCCAAGGTCAACAGCGTCATGCCGTGCCGCCGGCACAGCTGCCGCAGCTGTTCCTGCTGTGTCGCGAAGCGCTGGCGATAGCGCTGGCGATAGTGCGGATCTTCGGCCGTAACATTCAGAAAGCTTGCGCCGTCGCTCACCCGGTACCGTCCCGGCGGCGGCAGGTCCGCCTCCAGTGGATCGTGGATATCGGCCAGAACGAGATCGCTGTGCCGCGCGAGTTGAACAAGATGCGCGCTACCCTGCTCATTGAGCCGGGCGAAATCGCTGAGCAGAATGATCAGGCTGCCGGGTTGAGCCACCCGGCGAAGCCGGGACAGTGCGCGAATCAAGGCTTCGGCGCCGACACCCGGATCGCGGACCGGCGTCCGGACTTGCCACGCGTCGTGCAAGGCGATCTGGCGCAGCAGATGCAGCAGGGGCGGCTTACCGCGCTTGGGACGCAGTTCGACGTGGCTTTGCTCGGAGAAGAGCAGGGCGCCGAGCCTATCGCCCTGACGCACTGCGCTCCAGCCGAGCAGGGCAGCGGCCTGGGCGGCGCGTACCGCCTTGAAGGCGCCCCGGGTGGCGAAGAACATCGGACTGCGCAGATCTATCCAGAGCAGCACCGCGCGCTCGCGCTCCTCGCGGAAAAGCTTGGTGTGCGGACGCCCGGTTCGGGCGGTGACCCGCCAGTCGAGAGTCCGCACGTCGTCGCCTTGCATGTACGGGCGCACCTCGTCGAATTCCATGCCGCGGCCTTTGAACGACGAATGGTAGCCGCCATTCGCGAGTGCGCGGATACGTCCGGGTTTGAGCGCCAGCGACTCGGCACTGCGATGCAGAGCGATCAATGCGGCCAGGCTGACGCGCACCACGCCCTCGTCTGGATCAGAGCTGTCGGCAGAGAATGCAGCAGGGGTAAGCCGCGAAGCTCCGCGCTTACGCAACGGCACGATCATGGCACCGGTATCAGATTGACCAGTCTCTCGATGAAATGATCCGGCGTATGCCCCTCGGCTTCCGCCTCGTAGCTGAGCAGTACGCGATGGCGCAGCACATCGAAAGCCAGCGACTGAATGTCGTCCGGTCCGACGTAATCGCGACCGGCGAGCCAGGCGTGAGCCCGGGCGCAGCGATCCAGCGCAATCGTGGCGCGCGGACTGGCGCCCCACTGAACCCAGCCGGCGAGGGCGGCGTCATAAAGGGAGGGATCGCGGGTGGCGAGCACGATCTCGACCAGGTAGCGCTCCAGTTTGTCCGCCATGAACACCTCGAGCACTTCCTGGCGCGCAGCATGCAGCGTCTGCTGGCTGAGCCTTGGCCTGGGCGGCGCACCGCCGCTGATTCGCTGCGCCGCTTCGCTGCGGGCTAGCTGCAGGATCTGCAGTTCGGCCTCGGAATTCGGATAATCTATCTTCACGTGGAGCAAGAAGCGATCGAGCTGCGCTTCGGGCAGGGGATAGGTGCCCTCCTGTTCGATCGGATTCTGGGTGGCCATCACCAGAAACAGCTGGGGTAGAGGATAGGTCGCGGTGCCGACGGTGATCTGCCGTTCCGCCATCGCCTCCAACAGCGCCGACTGTACCTTGGCCGGCGCCCGGTTCACCTCGTCGGCCAGCACCAGATTGTGGAACAACGGACCGCGCTGAAACTGGAAGGAACCGTCCTGCGGACGGAAGATGTCGGTGCCGGTGAGGTCGGCAGGCAGCAGATCCGGCGTGAATTGCACCCGGTGGAAATCGCCGGCTATGCCCTCGCTCAGAACCTTGATGGCGCGCGTCTTAGCCAGGCCCGGGGCACCTTCGACCAGCAAATGGCCATCGGCCAGCAAAGCTATCAACAACCGCTCGACCAGCGCTCCCTGGCCGATGATTTGTCGGGAAATATGTTCCTTCAGCGCACGGAAAGCCTGCTGTGTTGGCGAATCTTCGGTCATGGCTATTGTTTTTGGTTGTGAGCGATCGACTAAAACTGACTCGCGGGCATTTGGATAGTTCCGTCGTGTTTCGATCTTTAACTTCGCATAATGTGCATTATGTAAAATAATAAAAATCACAAAAGCCTGTAAAGGCCTTTGTGAACGAAAAGCTGCTACGGGTCATGAGACGGTGATGTCTTTGGCTGCGGATCCTGCCTTCTTGGGTAGA
>JAKALI010000876.1 GCA_021813195.1 Pseudomonadota bacterium | reverse complement strand
GCGATCGTGATGATCGTGATCGCTTTCTGGGTCTTCTATCGATACTTCGCTCCCACAGGGTGGCGCGAGTGGGCGGGCGCCGGCTTGGTGCAGGCGTTCATCATCGCCCTGTACGCGGAAATGTACGGCTTTCCGCTGACGATCTATCTTGTCGTGCGGTTCTTGCACCTCGACCGCAGCGGCTTGAACGCGAACTTGTGGTCGACGCTACTCGGCATGGGCGACACCGGCATGATGATCTCCATGCTGGTCGGCTATCTGCTGCTCTTTCTCGGCGTCGGCCTATTCATCGGGGGATGGCGCGAGCTCTACCGTGCGCACCAATCGGGCAGACTCGCATCCGACGGACTCTACGGTCTCGTGCGACATCCCCAGTACACGGGGCTCTTCGTAGGGCTCTTCGGCGAGGGGGTCGTTCATTGGCCGACCGTCTTTTCCGTGGCACTTTTTCCGATCATCGTGCTTGCCTACACGCTGCTCGCGTACCGGGAAGAACGGAATATGATCGCGAGATTCGGCGACCGATACGAGGAGTATCGGCGGCGTGTACCCATGTTCTTCCCCGGATTCGGCGGATGGCGCCGGCTCATCGAAGAGGCCCGGCCGTAGTCGACGCGCCGCACGGAGCATCGATCAATCGAGGAGACACATGTGCAATCGATACTCTCGATTGCATTGCCGGGCGTTGCCCTCGCGTTGTTCGCGATCGCGGCCGCGCCAGACCGCACTTCCCTCACCCCGGGCGCCGGCGCCTCGTGCAAGCGAACTGGCGTCGATGGCGGCAGAGCATCTCAGTGCGATGGATTGCTCGGATGAGGCTCATGCACGAGCAATTGCGGCGTATCCGCGAGACGACGAGTCCCGAGGTCAGAGTGAATCTGCTGCGCGAGCACATGCGCACCATGATGGATCAAATGCGGGCCATGCGCGCAATGGACGGGCGGATAACGTCCGGCATGATGCCTCGGGGCCTGATGCGAGACCATATGCAGGATCGTCTCGACATGATGCAACTGATGATGGAGCAGATGATGGACCATATGCAGGCGATGCAGGGAATGACCTTGGGAGGGAAGGTTCCGCATCGGTAGTTTGCCTCGGGAGATCGGCAATTCCCGGAGTCCTCGGCGGAGCAGAGTTGCGTTGAAGTCCGCAAAGCATTAGCATGATCGGCGCATGATGGCTCGACGGCTGCATTCGCGTTACGTGACGCTCCTGCTGCTCGCTCTCGTGACCCTCGGGTACGGCGCGCAGGCCTGGGCGTGTCCCATGATGCGGTCCTCGATTCTCGCGCCCGCTCACTGTCCCATGACGGGTCACCGGGCGCCGCTTCGGTGTGGTGGCGGGTCGTCGTCCCGCGGATTTGCGTGCGGGATGACGGGCGCCTGCGGCTGGCCGCCCGCTGGGCCGGTGGCTCGAGTCGCCGGGATTGGATTCCGCCATGTGCACGCCGTTGCTTCGCCGGCGCCCGCATGGCACACCGCATCTCTTGCGGCGGTGCGTAGCAGACCACCGCCACTGAGACCGACGCGTACCGCCTTCACGGCCTCGTTGGGGCGCGACACTTATCTTTCGACCCTCCGTCTGAGACTCTGACACTCCGCGTTGCGGACCGGTGCTTGCACGCCAAGCGTGTGCGGGCGCGTCGTCGCTTGCGATCTGCAAACGAGGTGTCTAGTGCGTCAATATACGAATTTTCCGGCCGGCGTCGTCGGTCTGGCGTTGCTCGTCGCCGCGGTCGCCACACACGCCGCGGGTCTCGCGCCACGGGAAAATCCCGTGGCGCTTCCGGCGCCGCTGACGGCGGAGTCGTTCAGCGCCGCGGTGCTCGCGCGCAATGCAGGTCTCGGGGCCATGCGACAAGCATTGGTCGCCGCTGTCTCCCGCATTCGTCCGGCCGGTGCGCTGCCCGATCCGATGCTGAACGTATCGGCGGCGCCGCGTACGTTCGGCAGCGCCATGGGAACGGGCGAGGACGTCGAGCTGAGTCAGGCCCTGCCCTGGTGGGGAACGCGCGCGGCGCGTAAAGAGATCGCCCAGGCCGATGCGGCGGTCGCGCGTCACGATCTTCAGGCGCTGCGGCTGCGCCTCGCGGCCACGGCGCGCGGGGTATTTGCCGACTGGGTCTTCGTGCACCGCGCGCTCGGGATCAACGCCGCCAGCCGATCCGTCATCGCCGAGCTGCGGCGCATCGCCTCGGTGCGCTACGCAACCGGCAAGGCGCCACAAGCCGATGTACTGCAAGCGGATGTCGAACGTGCCGTGCTCGCGCAACAGCGGCTCGAGTGGCGCCGTAAAATCGCCGTCGCCGCGGCGCGCATGAACGCACTGCTCGATCGGCCGCCGAGCTCTCCGATTCCTCTGCCGGCGGCCTTGCCCGCGCCGGCGGATCTGCCGCCGGAGGCCGCACTGCTGCGCCGGGCTCTTGCCCACCCCGAACTCAAGACGCTCGAGGCCGAAGAACACGCCGCCCGCGCCGGGGCGCGGCTCGCGAGCAAGCAACGCTATCCGCAATTCCAGGTGAGCGCCGGCTACAACAGCATGTGGTCGGATCCCGCCATGCGGCCGATGGTGGGACTGTCCTTCACGGTACCGCTCGATCAGGGCAAGTACCGCGCCGAGATCGACGCCGCTCATGCGCAGGTTCGGCGGGCCGAATACGATCTCGAGAACCGGCGCGCCGCGCTGCTCGCCGATCTG
>JAKALI010000063.1 GCA_021813195.1 Pseudomonadota bacterium | reverse complement strand
CGCAATCTGGATCGCGCTTCAATGAGGCCGCGGCTCTTCACCGCGGAAAACAGCTCGCTTCGGACTCCGCCCCCGACGCGGGTTCCGAGACACGCATGCGAGCGCTAAGCCGATTCTGCCGAAGAACGGGTTCGGCGTCACGTCCCCGTGCGACACCGAACCAGGATTTGTCCGAATTTTTAAAGAGCTGCGCTCCGCGAGCGCTTGCTGCGGCGGCGTCGCGCACTGGAGCGCTCGCGCCTTCAGGCGGCGCCTAAACAATCACCGCCTCGCGCACCACCGGGGCAAAGGTCTTACCCAGGCTTACCACCCGCGGCTCCACGTTCTCCGCCAGGCCCAGATCGACCAGAACCACATGGTCGTCCCTATGATGGATGATTTCATCGAGCGTCGCAATCAGCTCGGCGTGGCGCCGGCGGGTCAGGCGGCACTGAAAGACGGAGAGCTGCAGCCATTCGCCGTAGCCGTGCATCAGCTTGAACACGGCGCGCCAGCGCTTCGGGTCGCCGATATCGTAGGTCACGACATAGAGGTGTTCGTCGTCTCTCATCGGGTCACCAGATTCGGATAGTCATCGAGCTCGCCCAGCAGGTGGCGCGCGAGCAGTCTTGCCTGCAGCTCCAGCAGCCTCCGGTAGCTTACGCGGTAGCCGAACTGCGGGTGGGTGATTTCCTGGCCGAGCCGGCGCTCGAAAGAGGCGATGAAGCGCTTGCGCCCGTCCGCGTCGAGCGCGACGCTACCCGCCGCCGACACGAAGTCGCTCGGCTTCACTTCACCGTTATTGATCGCCTGGATGACGGTCGACTCCGCCACGAGCGGTCGGAACGGCTCCATAAGGTCGAGCGCGAGCGCCGGCCTGCCGTAGCGCGGCTGGTGATAGAAACCGCGGTAGGGGTCGAAACCGACAGCAGACAGTGTCACCGTCCAAGTCCGCGCGAGCAGCGTATAGGCGAAAGAGAGGAGCGCATTTACCGGGTCGGCCGGCGGCCTGCGATTGCGGCGGGTGAAGTCGAACGGCAGCTCGTCGCCGCCATCGGGCCGCGACAGCATGTTGCGGAACTCGCGGAAGTAGCGAGCGGCCGCGTTGCCTTCCGCGCCGAGCAGCTCCGGCAGCGCGCTCGCCCGCCGCGCGAGGTCGATGTCTTGCTTGAACGCGTCGAGCAGCATCTGGGGCGCCTCGCCGCCCTTCCAGTTGCGCCGCAGCAGCGTGCGGGCATTCTGGATCTTCGCGACCACGAAGCCCTTCGCCAGGCGCAGGCAGTGCGCGGGATCGAAGCTCGTGCGGTACTGCGCCGTTCGAATCTCGACGTTCTTGTGGCCCATTCCAATTGTGTGCCCGAGGAACCAGCCGCCGTGGCTGTGCCAGGTAACCGGGATCCCGCGCGCCATGAGCTCGTGCAGCGCCGGCGTCGTGAGATAGACGTTGCCCCAGAGCGCGAGCTGCGAGACCTCGCCCAAGCGTGCCGTCTGGATCTTCTGGTCGTCCACGTAAATTTCAAGCGTTTCGCCGCTCTTCGAGACCTTCGCGTGCTGGGCCTGCACGTACACGGGAAGCGCGTCCTCCTTTTGCACCGCGAGCGGCCGCGGCGGCTCCTCCGCACGCGCGAGGAAATTCACTTCATCAGGCAGGCAGATGCCGACAAGCGAGCAGCGCGGACACTTCGGGCTGTCGACCAGCGGCGCGGGGATCCGGCCTCCCGCCGCGACAAGCCGCAGACCGTCGATCGCCTGTTGCGTGAGCGCACGCAACTCCGCGTCGAATGCAACCGCCACGCGCTCCTTGCTTGCGGCGAAATAGAGCACGCCTTCGGTGCAACGGTACCCGTGTTCCTCGAGGATCATGCCCTGCGCGCACAGTTGCACGCGCTCCGGATCGTGCGCGCCCTTCCCGACGTGCGGGCGCTTGCCGCGCTTGTAGTCCACGGGAACCACCGCTCCGTCCTCGGCCTCGACGAGATCCATCTTCGCGATCAGGCCGAGACGGTTGCTCGAAAGCGTGATCGAGCGGGCGTGAATCCGCGTATCCGAATCGATGTCCTCGGGCGGCGGCAAATCCCCCGTCGGCCGGTCGACGCGCCGGTGCACGCCGCGCCCCTCGACCGTGTCGGCCGAATCGGCCCATTCGCCCTGCACCCATTCGAGATACGCGAGCCGCGGGCAATACTGGTACTCGTTCAGCATGCGCGCAGGCAGAAGCGGCATGTCCGCCGCAAGCTCGGGAAATGGAAGCGGCAGCTCAGGCTGGGTCTGGACCTCCTCCTCGTCCGCCATGGCGTCCTCCTCCAAGGCCGTTTGCCTGGGGCGGAGGATACGCCAGCCGGTTATCTGCCTCGCCTGGCGAGTGGCCAAGCCGACCCCTTGGGGGACAGCGGCGCGGCTACTCCGCGATCGCCCTCACGCCGACAGGCGCTACGTTCCCTACGCCAAGGCCCTGACCGACGGGCGATCCGCCCCCGTTGGCGCGCGCAGCAGGCTCGCGCGCACGGTCACGACCGCCACTGTCTTCCCGGTCATGTCGAAAAACTCCACGCTGTACCCGTCCTCCAGCCCCGGCACCACGTGGCGCTCCACCACCGTGCCGACATCGCCGGCCTTCAACGCCTCTTCGGGCAGGTCCGATGTAACGATCACGTCGGAATAGAGATCGAACGGCATCGCTCACCTCGGATACAGAGTAATCAGGCGCGGCACATCCGTCCCCTTGTCGATCTGCCACACGCTCTGGAAAAGGATACGCCGACCGCTCGGCGTTGCAAGCGGCGCGCTGATCTCGAAGCGCTTCCCATACGGGTTTTCCCTTGCGACGGTGACATCTGCGGTCAAATGCTGCGCCCTCAAGTCGCTCTCGAGCATCCGCCATTCGGCGGCTTTGTACCCGCAAGCCAGGAGCAGCTTCGCCTTGGTCGCGCCCCGGCGATGGGCCGGATTCAACAAATAATCCCTGAGTTTCTCCGCTGCGATGATCGCTTTGTCGGCATTGGGAATGCGCATCGGGCCGCTCAGAATTGATACCCCATCGCCGTCCAGTAACGCCAGTCCTCTATCGCCTCGCGCGCATCCCCCTCGACTCCGACGGGAACGAGCTCCTCGAGCGGCACGCCCACCTTGCGGCGCGCGAAGCGCGCGAGGACCACGGCGCCTCGCATGCACTCGTTCTCCGGGGCCATGCCGAGCACTTCGACGACCTCGCCTTTCCTGAAAGGCGACACCGAGCGCGCCGCGACGCACCTCGCCTTGAAGGGGAAATCGAGCTTTTCCTGCAGGTAGTAATACCAGCTCATCGCGCGCTCGTCGGAACTATAGGCGTCGACGACGATCTCCTGGTCGATGCGGCGCTCGCGGGCGCGGTTGCGTCCTCGCTCAGGCATCGGCGATGGGAGCGAAAATGCCAAGGCCGAAGTGGCAGGCGAACCCGAGGGCGAGCGGCCTTGAACAGGCCCAGAGATCTCGATGCGCCAGAAGCTCCCTAGCCATGGATTTGGCTCAGATTGGTTGCGCCGACGTAAAATTGCTGTAGTACTTGCTCTGCTGGATACGCTGGCAGCGATAGATCTCAACAATGCCGCGCCTGGCCAACTCCGCCCGAGGCGGTTGGTTGTTGTGCAAGCCTCGCAACGTGAGGAGCGAACGGACAGCATCAAGCGAGATGGGATGATCCCAGATCGGCCAGGTGAACCACACCTCCTTGTTCGAGTTACGGTGAAAGCCGGTCGTCGACAGCTGATTGCCTTGGAACATGGTGGGATACCATTGAAGCGCCTCAAGCGCGAGGCTGTTCGCGCCGATCATCGTTCCGGGGCCTTCCTTAAGATTTGATTTGCTCGGATCGCGCCAGCGCAACGCATAGCGCTTATCTTCGATCGGATCCCAACGCAGACTGCGCTTTTTAGGTTCATCGCTATAGTCCCATGGTCTAAAAAGCGCGCGTTCAAGAGCGATGCCATCCGTGGCATCTCGGATTGTCCGTGCATATGCTGGCAAACCTTGGCCGGCGCTGTCACCGCTGCGCAGCATACAGAAGTGCGAATCCTGGAATGCCCCATCGTTGGGGCTAATCTCACTCCCGAATGCTGCGAGAAAATCCGCCACACGACGGTTCGTCGGGCTGGCGGTTCGCTGCGCCTCCTTCAGGCGGTTCTCAAATAATGCGACCGAGAATGGCATCTTGTCGTTGATTTCGAACGGTTTCATGGAAGCGGCTTTCATAGCATCGAGAAGCCGCTCGAGGAACCGAGATTTATCAGTTCCGCATCCCGACAACGCTGGGCGCCATGCTCCTTTGTCGATGCACCAACAAGAACGGAGTTCCTGGCAAAACGAATTAGCGAGAATGGCCGTGCCCAAGGCGGCGAGAAAGCCCAGCGGATTGCCGCTGTCGATGCCGTTCAGAACCAGCGGAGATGCATGACTGCCTTCATTCACCGTTTGTTACCTCCTTCTATGCTGCTTCCGCCTCGCTGCGTCGGTGATCTGCCAGTCTTAGGATCGCCTCCAGCCATGCTAGCCCCCACCATCCGTAATGGCGGACGAGGCGCCAGAATCGGTCGACCTCGCCAGAATCGATCCGCTCCATGCCGGTGTCGCTGGAATGAACCAGTGCTTGCCCATGAAAATCCAGTCTTACGTCCAGCGGCTCTTCATCAAACACCACAGGCGCGAAAGGACGGCAATAGCCATGATGGCTGGCGACGAGATGCAGCACAAAATCCCTGACCATGTCGTCACCCGGGAGAAGTCCGGAGGCGTTATCGACGAGTCGAACTGACAGTAGCTCGTGACGACCACCTTCCGGATAACCCGCCGCTCTTAACGCACGCTGGTACGCAGCGCGGCCTTGCGGAATGTCGCCGGATTTTGCGAGCAGGACATCTCCTGCCCACGGGTTACCGTTGCGCAGCAAGGCCTGAAACCGCGGATCGGCCTTACCCAAATCATGTAGCAAACCCGCCCGCTCGATTGCTTCAACCAATGGTCTGGGCAGGCCGCAGCCCGCAGCAAAGCGTCTTGCATATGCAGCGACGCCGGGCAGATGCTCGAACAGGGGAACGCGTACCGTACCCGATGCCGTGGCGTCGTGCTCATCGCTGAATCGGTCCGCGACCTCATCAACCGCAGGCAGGCGGCCGCTGCCTTGGACGATCAGTCCGGCAAGCGGATGCAGCTTGATACCGCAATGCAGCCGCCGATCTACTGCAAGCGCCGAGGCGATTTTTCGCAGCCAAGCCGGGACAGTCGCGTCTTCACCAACGGATTTCAGAGCATCGCGTAGTTCTGCGGCGAGAGCGTCAGGATCTTCTTCATAGCGGGTGGGAGCCTCGTGCACCACCGCCAGCAAGGGATCTCTTGCGGCACACTCAGGCCACTGGGAAAGAACCGCGGGGTGCAGCCGCAACTGCGCCCTGGCGCGAGTCTGACAGTGGGCACGGTCACCCCAGTCCAATATCGGCGTAGAGACTGTCCGACAGGGTATGTCGCCCAGATGTTCCCACCTTCCGTTTTGAGCAGGGATCACGACAATGTCGCCCGGCTTAATCGTCTTCGGATCATCTGTCGCTTCGATGTCGTCGCGTCCTCGCCAGCGCAAGACGCGCATTTTTTCACCACGCGATTCCGAGCGCGCCTCGGCCTCACCTTCTGTCGTCGCCTCCACGTCCGTGCTGTCATCGTCCGCCTGCTCCCCTGCCATCCACCGTTTAAACGTCCCAATAGGAACCGGCATGCACTCCGGCACAGCGGGTGGACATAATGTGAGCGCGTCTTTGGAGGCAGCCTCCGCGTCTGGAATCCGAAGATCGATATCCGCTCGCCAACACACCTGCACGTCGGCAGCGCCCCGCCCAGGGCCCCGAAGAAAGAGCGCGACATCGGGCGATGGATCCGGTTCTGGCGAGGTCTGGGCCCAGCAGTCCACGTGGGCAGGCAACATCACCGGAGCGTTTACCGGCGGCGGATTCAACTCTTCAAGGACTTCACCCTTGGGCAATCGCTTGCTGAGGGCGCTGATCCCGAAATTAATTTCGCCGGTTTTGTCCGCCTCCTCATTGACCCAGGCCCATGTCTTCGCGAGCGCCGCTCCATATACCGGATCGTCTTCGCTGTTTTCCGCCTGGTCTGCGCGGATCAGGATAGCGGCTCGTGCCTCGATCGGTCGCCCCATGCGATTGAGCCGCCCGAACCGCTGCCGCAGCGCATCCAGGCTTGCGCATTCCGTAACCAAAGCGTCGAAATCGAGGTCGGCACCGACCTCCAACGTTTGTGTTGCTACGACAAAGACTGGCTGGTCCAGCTTGCGCTCAGCCGATCCATTGGATGCCAGAGGTCTCAGCTGCTCCGCGGTAGTGTCGTCCCTGTCGATAGGTCGCATGCGGCCGGTCAAAAGTACTGCGCGTTCAGCATGTTTCTTGGCGAGAAGCCCGTATGCTTCCCGCGCGGTGGCCACGCGGTTCACGAAGATGACGACCGCCTTGCGCCTGTCACAAACGAGGGTTTCGGCAATCTCAACGAGCGCCCCGGCCAGCTCGCCGATTGCGTTTTTGCCTTTGGCCTTCTCCGCAACGCTCAACACGGCCGGCTTGCTTGCCAACTGGCGCTTGCCCAGGGCGTGAGTCGGATTCGCAGGTTCGCCGGATTCGTCTCGGAAAACGTCGGCGAGGCCGGACGGTGGTGTTGCCGACATCACAACCGGATAGAAGCGCGTCGGCAGCGGTTCTTTAGCCCAGTTTCGATACCGTGCGACCGCCTGCAGCGTCTGCAAGAAAGGTTGCGCGCAATGAGCCTCATCCAGCAGGATCAGGCTGTCGTTGCCCACGAGCCCGGCATATACCGGCCACATGCCGGGTCCGCGCCCATACGCCCGGAACAGGAGCCTTGACCCGAGCTGATCCACGGTAGAAGCAACGACCGTAGGCTGTAACGGCGAGCGCGCCCACGCCTCGGAACGGTACATGCCTCCGCGCAATTCGAAAACCGCCAGCGGATCTTCGCCGCTCGCGCCGTCCGGCTCGCCTCTGGCCAGCAGGCGCAGGTGGTCGGCTATTTCTTTGAGGATGCCGCGTTCCGCAGCACGGAGCCTTGCGGCAACAACACGGGCGCGCGCGTAGGCCTCGTCTACGATGATGCGCCGATCCACGACGAAGAAAATTCGGCGCGCCGCGGTGAACTGCCTGCCGGACAGCAGGCGTCCAGCCTGGGCCGCCAGCGCAAAGACAGCGATGTCGATACAGGCGGTCTTGCCGGACGCCGTCGGCAAGGCGATGGCATCAGGCCAGGGCTTCTCGGCATCGGTGACAACACGCTTGGCCAATTCACGCTGCCACGAAAACGCGGGTTTATCCTGCCCCCACAGCGCCGTGAAAAACTCGTCGAAGCGGTCCGCCGCGATCTCATCCATCCCCGGGCCCCTTATCCATCGGCCGGCACAGCCCGTAGCCCCGGAAGCGACCTGCACCGACAACGACGGGGCCGGTCACTTCCTTTTCGAACACGATGACGGCGTGGCTGTGATGCATGCGTCCGCGGTCCCTCTTGCGGGTGAGGTAAGGGAACTCGCGGGCGTGAGGAACGCCCTCGACCAATGAGACCGGGTGCAGGAGCACTTCTTTCGGTCGGGGCAAGCCGATACGCTCGCAGGCGTTTTTTACGCACTCTGCGGCAAGTTCCCATTTGTCCTTGCCATCGAAGTGCCGATCCAGCACGACGGGTGTGACGCTCGCCCATGTACGCGAGGGTTGCGTCCATGCTTCTGCGCGAAGACTTGTCGGCGGCGTCTCGCGCGTTTCGAGCTCGACACCGCATTCGAGCCATTGACCTGCGAACAGTCTGGTACGTCGCGCGAGCCCGTGCTCGTCGTGCAGGAACAGGCCGAGACAGCGGGCCGCCTCGATCGGGTCGATCCTCCTCGGAAGCGCCAGCGCAATACCCATGAGTCGGCCGTCCGCATGCTCGTGCCCCGCGAAAGGTAGAGGCAACAGCGCTAGGTGCGGATCGGCAGATGGCTTGCCATCCGGAGTGTGACCAGAGACCCACTCCGGAATCGGATCGGGGCACGCGGCGAGTATCGCGCCGCGCAGTGTCTCGGTGAGTTTGAGAGTGGCCGGCAAGGACAATCGTTTTCCGGCTAGTGCCAGCGTGGTCAGACGTGGATCGAATACGCTGCCTGGCGTTTCGGGATCAAGCATCTTCGGCGGGCGGTCATAACCCTGCCAGCGTAGCGGCTCCGGGCGCAGGCTGACGGGCGGCGCGGCGCCGAAACGTTCGACCAGCTCGGTCTGCAGTTTCCTCTTATCCTTGCCTTTCGCCTCGCCGATCTGTGCCTGAAGATCGGCATGGGCGAGGACGTTGTCGCGGTTGTAGCGCGTCTTCAGGTAATGGAGCCGCTCCGGCCCGAAGACACGCAGGCGATGAACTGCCTGTCCATCCCGGGGGGTCCAATTCGGTGCCAGCGGAGCATCCTCCAGCCACATCTGCACGAAAGAAGCCGGGTGGCCCACGTGAGTCACTTTGCGCGCCAGTCGTTCCAGCGCGCCACGATGTGGTCCACAATCGCCGGTGCGCCAAACGAGATGAACAACCGGATCACGTGGGACGGCGACCGCGAACCGTCTTTCTTTCCTTACTCTGCCAATGCTCAAGGAGCCCATTACTTGAGCGGACTTTTCTTTGTTGCCTTTCTTGAAAATGGGAGATGCAGTGTCGTTAACTGGGACGAAACTTAATGCTGGGACAGCATCGCCTGATCCGTGCCGGAACCACGCATCAGAGGCGACGATTGCAGGCAGTTCCTGTTCCTGCAAGCTCTCCAGCCAACGCAGCGCTTCGCCTTCATCGGGTTCTTCGCCTGTCTCGAACCACGCAGCGGCGAGCGCCATGAATACCCGGTCCGGATGCGGCGGCCACTCGGCGCGCTCTTTCTTCGCCCCGTCGGCAGCGGCCATCGCCCAGCCGTTCAAGTAACGCATGCCGAGAGCGAACATCACTCCCCCTCCGTGCCCCCAGCGCTCGCTAGTTCCTGACTGCGCCGGACCAGCTCGACCAGCTCGTCCGACGGTGTCAACTCGATCTCGCCCTCCCACGGTAGTTTGGCGCTCTTAGCTTCTTTGATTGCAGTGTTCAAAAGCTCCACGGCTTCATCGGGTGTAAGCGAGAACCGCTTTGGGGTCGCCCCGGGCACGTCGAGCAAATCCCAGACCGGCTGCTGGAGAGGAAACAGTTGGCAGCGGGAACGCAAATCGCCATCGGAACGCGCCAACGTTGCCGCGCCGATGCCCAGAGCGGCCAAGACGGTGTGACCGGCATTATCGACGGCGGCATCCGAATTGGCTGACCCATTCAGAGGGAACCGCAGACGCCGCAGCGCTGAGAGCGATAACACCGTGGTTTGAATAGCCTTGTCGATCGTGAATCCGCCTGGCAGAAGCTGTTTGGTATTCGGGTCGACAAGCGAAGGGGTGATATTCCCATGATTGATTCTCGACGGCTTCCCCTCATCTTGATCCTTCTTCGGATCCCACAAAGCATCTTCGCCTTTCTTTGTCTTGGCCCAAAGAACCTTTTTGCCACCCATGTCCAGGGCGTTGTCGGGATCAGTAGTCCAACCTTCGCCGTCTTTTGCGCGAAATATAGGACCAGCGGCTTTTTGAATTTGCAGTGGGTCGATACGGCTACTTGTCTTGACGCCCGCTATCGCACCGCAGCCCACAATCTCGGATACCAGTGCCCGCTGAAACTTGGCTCCCAGGCCACCGTGCGGCCCGGTCGAATCCCACAAGCCAAACACCAGCGCCGTTGGACATAAGCCGAAGAGTCCGGTTGCGTTGCGAACATCGGCGGCGTCGAGAATCCTGCCCTTGTCGGATTTTCGGAACATGACGCCATTGAGCAAGCTATCCCGGAATATAGCGTCGGCCGCGCGATGCGGTACATCGAGACTGGTGACAACAAAATTCTTCTTCAGAGACTCGCTTTCGAACTTTGCGACCAGCAGCGGAAGCTGCTTCACCCTCTTCGCGCGGTAAGCCTCCAATAAAGCCAGTTCCATGCGGTTGGCCTGGGACTGCACGGAGTCGAGCAACACGCAATCGACGGGCTGACCGTCGAGCATCCGTGTTTCCATGGCGTACTTTCCGCCCTCGTAGGTCGGCGGAAAGACCTTATCCCCAGCGCCGCCGGCCGGTTGGTACTCAGTCACGCAGCGAAACGCCGCCGCATATCCCGATACTGCGTCCTTCAGGTCTTTGAGTGTGAGCTTTTCGGCCATCTTGTCCTCCGTTCGGTGCCGTCGTTGATTGGCGTGCCGTTCTAGCCGTTACATAAAATTCCGCTTCGCCTTGTGTCGTCTCACGCCTCGTAGTGTACGAAGCGATCGTATAGAGCTGAGAAACATATGGCCGGCGGCGCGACGGCCCCCAAGAGCTGGATGTCTATCAATTCCAGTTTCCGGTCTGGGCGCGGCTGCGGCGCTGAGGCCGCAATGAGCGTCGTATCAGGTTTAGTCGGCCATTGTCGTAGTCCATCAAATTATTGATGGTGCTCGTCCGGACTATCAATTGACGAAAGTGAGTATCGCCCAAGCGCCGCCCGCAGCTGCCGCCCGACCTCCTCGCGCAGCCCGGGGGGCGAGACGACCTCGACCTCGGCCCCATGGCGCAGGATGTCCATCACCAGCTCACGATCGTCCCGGTACGGGATCCGAAGCTCGTAGCGCCCGTCTGTCAGACACTGGCCGACCTGCTCCGGGTGCCAGCGCTCGTCCGCCACCCACCGGGCACGCCCGGCGGTGAACCGCAGCACGGCAAGCTTGTTCGCCTTCCCGGAAAAGATGCCGTAGCTGCTCGCGAAGTATCGGTCGAGCTCGGCATCGGGAACGTCGCGGGCGGCTTCATCGATCTCCTGGGCGTCGCGCACGCGGTCGATCGAGAAAGTGCGCAGCCCATTACGCAAATGGCAGTAAGCGTCCATGAACCAGTTGTCGCGGTAGTGCACGAGCCGCTGCGGCGACACTACCCGCTCGGTGGTGCGAGCGCGGGCGCGGCCGCTGTAGACCATACGGAGTTTCTTTCGTTGGAGAGTCGCGCTTGCGAGCACGTGAAACCGCTCCCCGGGGGAGCGCATCGCCATCCCGAGGATGCGGATGCGGTGCGCCGCCTCGCCAAGGCCGAGTCGCTTGTGCTCCAGCAGTTCAGTGATGCGCCGGGACAGCGGCGCGAGGTGCTCCGCAAGCAGTCCCGGCTCGAGATTTTCGAAAAGCCGTTCGAACACGACCAGCGCCTGCAGCTCTTTCGCGTTGAACCACAGACCCGGCAGCTCGTAGGGCTCCTCCCCCGCGTTCAACCGATAGCGATAGCCCTCGAGGTCGCTATCCCACTCGATCGGGGCTCCGAGAATGTCTTTCATGAAGCGGATCAAGCGGTAGACCGTCGGTTCGGAGCAGCCGTCCAACCGCTGCATCAGCTCGTGCCGCGAGATCGGCGTCCTGCGCGTCCGGAAAATGCGATGCAGCTCGTAGATGCGGTCGAATTTGTCCAGCTTGGTCACCGCCGCGCTTCCCTCCCCGGTGGCAATGATAGGCGCTTGCGGCGGAAATTGCGGCCGCAGGCGCGAGAGTGGACGACAAGATAGAGGCCCGGTACGCGGCGCTGGAAAAGACGGGAATCGACGATTTCCGCTGGCACGATCTCCGGCACACTTGGGCGAGCTGGCGCGTGCAGCAGGGCACGTCTTGGTCACAGCGCCGGAAATGAAAAAGGCCTAGCGAGTGCTAAGGAAAGTCTGAACAAGTCGCCTAAATTGTGGTCCGATCGTCATCTCGCGCCAACAAGATGGGACGAACGATGAGCCAGATGAGCTTCGGGGATGCGGAG
>JAKALI010000875.1 GCA_021813195.1 Pseudomonadota bacterium | reverse complement strand
CGTAACAACCTTCATCGAGGCCAAGGCATGCGACGTCTTCCCTTGGTATTCAGTTTCGATGTGTCGAATGAGTTCCTTGGGATCGATCTGCGGGGGGGCGGCGACCAAGAACACCCCTAACACTGCGGAAATCATGATTTCTTTCCTCGCTGGGTGGCCTTCCGGCGGCGAACCGGCCGTTCTTCCTTGGCCAATTCCTTGGCAAGCATCGAGAGAACACGACCGGCCGCCTCGATGTCCGAACCCCCGATCTTCTTGAGCGTGACGCGGACCGCCTCTTCGACGGTCCCCTCGCGCTGCTTGAGAAACGCAAGGCCTTCTTGCCGAAGCGTAAGAACAGAAACGCGGCCGTCGAGCGGATCGCTTTCGGATCTTATCAAGCGCTTTCTTACGAGCCGATTCAGAACCCCCGTGAGGGTGCTGGGGTGAATGTGCAATGAGGCCGCCAGCCCGCCGGCGGTCATGGTGCGGTGTTGGGCGAGCAACAGCAAGACCAGGCGTTGCGGGCCGGTGATGCCAAAGCGCCGCTCCATGCGCTTGGAAGTGCTCCGCAGCTCGTGATCGAGTTGCCAGATCAGGCGCATGAAAGCGATAGCCGGGTCGGATTGCTTTGCTGAGCGTATCATCGCGATATGATATCATAACTCTTTTGACTTCAAACCAAATGGAAACCTGGTTGACAACTTCGACCCGCGGCGGCCGGGAGCTTTGGGCTCTGGGCCTGATCTTTGCGGTTGTAATTCTGGGTTTTCTCTTTTCGTCATTTCTGGCCGACATACAGGCCCGCGGTATTTCGTACGCGGCAAACCTGATCGTGCAAGAAGGCATACCGGCCATTGACCATCTAGCCCAGGCGCGCGGCGACCTGCGCAATGTGTCCAATCTCGCCGTTTCCGTCGAACGCCCCGATAAGACGTTGACGGAGGCGGAGGCCAGCCAGCTAAAGGCGAGTTGGCGCGACTTTACCGCCGAGGTCATGGCTTTTCAACGTTTGCCGCCGTTGCCGCCAGAGTCTCCGCGCGAGGACTTGAACAAGGCATTTGGCGCGCTTTCAAACTCCGCTGCGAATCTGATAGATCGGGTGGGAAAACCAGAGGGGACCAACCTCCGGTCGCTGGCCCATGACCTGGTGCAACAAACGGTCGATTTCGACGACCTGCTGCGGCTGCGAATTGTCAAATTGGCAAGCGCGGTCGCGATGCTCGGCAGCGAGGTAGAGCAGCGCCGGGTTGCATCCCGGCGTACCGCCAAAATCCTCAATGGTTTCATTTCGTTGTGCAGCATCGCCGGGATTGTGTTTCTTTTCAGAATGATCCAGCGCCTGAACCGGGAGATGGCCTCGCGCATCGAGGAACTCGACGCATTCGCGGCCAGGACCGCCCATGATCTCCGCAACCCGCTGGCGACGACCGCGCTTGCCCTCGACACGTTGTCGCGCGAACGTTCGCTTGCGCCGGAAGCGACAACCCGTTTGGCCGTCGCCCGGCGCTCGCTTAGGCGAGCCACCCAGCTGATCGACAGCCTTCTGCTGCTGGCGCGGCACGGCGGCCCCGGTGAAAGCGACGGCGAGCCGCGCGAGGTCGACGCCGCTCTGACGGCCGGTGAGGTGCTCGAGGAGCTGGAGCAGGCCGCCAAACAGGCCCATGTGGTGCTAAAGAACGAAGTGACGGCGCCGCTGTTCGTCGCATGCGATCCGGGCGCCCTCCTGAGCATCCTCCTGAACCTGGTCGGCAACGCCATTAAGTACATGGACGAAAGCCTGGTTCGTAGCGTGAGTGTGCGTGCGGTGAACCTTGGCGATACCGTTCGTTTCGAAATTGCCGATACCGGGCCGGGCATCCCTAGCCATCAAGCGGAACACATCTTTGAATCCTTTTTCCGCCTTGGGTCGCGCGGCGTCTCCGGCCTTGGCCTGGGGCTTGCCACAGCCAAACGTCTGGTCGAGATGTATGGCGGGCGCATCGGCGTGCGTTCTGTGTTGAATGAAGGGAGCCTGTTTTGGTTCGAGCTCCCGGCGGCCCGGAACAGCTAAGTCAAAATGCTTCCTAAACTATCAGTTCCCAATCAAGCTCGACTGCGCCTTCATCCGCAGACCCGGCTCATCGTCGTTGCCGTAGCCGTCGGGTTGCTCTCGGGTGCGGCTACCGTCCTGTTCCGGTACAGCATCCGTGCCGTTTCGGCCTTCCTCGAGTTGGTGTGGGGAAACCTGGTGGGGATTCCCGTCGACCGGTACGCAAACTTGGTGACTTCGGGGAGCTCCTTCATCTTTCTCAGCAATTGGCGGTGGCTGGCGTTGCCGATGCTTCCTCTCACGGGTGCCCTTGCCCTTTGGGCGCTTTCGAAAATCACGCGGCACTTCGAGGCCGGCTATGGATTCGCCCGTTTTTTGGTGAAAGTCAACGTCGACGGGGCGATTCTCAGTATTCGGAAAGGTCTCTTGGGGTGGCTTGCCGCAGCGATCACGATAGGAAGCGGTTTCAGCGCCGGCCTCGAAGGTCCCGTCGCTCAGCTTGGCGGCACGGCGGGGTCGGCGTTCGGAAGGATGATCGGGAGCAGCGGCCGACGGCAGCGGCTGCTCGTGGCCTGCGGCACCGCCGCGGCGATCGCGGCAAACTTCAACGCGCCGATCGCCGGCGTGCTCTTCGCGTTCGAAATCGTTCTTCTTGGCAACTATGAAATTTCAAGTTTCGGCGCCATCGTGATCTC